>CALISH010000177.1 GCA_938041275.1 uncultured Solobacterium sp. | reverse complement strand
GATTTATTGATTGAAAATATTCAAGATTTAATTGCGAATAAAGTGATTTGTAAACCAATCTATGACTTTGTCAATCACACACGTAGTAATGAAACAGAACATTGTTACCCATGTGATGTATTGATTTTAGAGGGTTTATTCGTTTTAGAAGAAGAAAAGATTCGTAATTTACTCGATATTAAAATTTTTGTAGAGACCGATGCGGATATTCGCTTCATTCGTCGTCTGGTACGTGACGTAAAAGAACGTGGCAGAACATTAGAATCTGTAGTGAATCAATATGTAGGAACTGTAAAACAAATGCACGAAGCCTTTGTGGAACCATCTAAGAAATATGCGGATGTTATTATTCCTGAAGGTGGAAAGAATACGGTTGCAATCGATTTACTCACAACAAAAATCAGTAGCGTCATCACGCACACAATGCTATAATAACCAAGCGTAAGGAGTAATAAAATGGCTGAAGAAAATAAAACATATCTTACTGAAGAAGGTCTAAAAAAATTACAGGATGAATACTATAACCTTGTCCATGTTGTTCGTGAAGAAGTTAAGCAGGAACTAGCTGAAGCACGTGCACAGGGTGACCTTTCAGAAAATGCGGACTACGATGCGGCTCGTGATGAGCAGGCAAAGGTAGAAGCACGTATTGCGACTTTGGAATACATGCTACGCAACTATGAACTTATTGATACTAAGAAGGCTGGTAAGAAGTCGGCTGTTCATATCGGTTCTAGTGTTACATTATTTTTTAATGATACTAAGGAAGAGGTAACTTACAACATTGTTGGTTCAACAGAATCAGATCCTTTAAACGGTCGCCTATCTAATGAAACACCATTAGCACAGGCAATTCTAGACCATAAGGTTGGCGATGTTTGTGAAGTACGTGTCGCAAATCCTTATACAGTTGAAATTGTTAAGATTAAGTAAGGAATCACTAAGATTACAACAAATACAGTAAGTGGAGGACATATGAGACTATTACTTACTGTTTTTTTATGTTTCATCATTTTATCATCAGGTAAATTCAACATTATCAATATAAATCAATATAGTAAATCTTCAATTCATGTAACGGTTTACGGTGCTGTATTAAGACAAGGTGTTATTTCTCTAGATCCATATGCAACAATACAGGAACTAATATCCAAAGCGGGTTTAAGTGAAAATGCAGATATTTCTAGTTTGAACCTAGAGACTGTTTTACATGATAAAGATATTTTGACAATACCAACGAAATCAAATGACATAAGAGTGAATCAAATTTCTATCAATACAGCCGATTTAAATGGATTATTACAGATTCCTAAAATCGGTGAGAAAACCGCACAAGCTATCATTGATTATCGAAATCAACATGGATTGTTCCAGACATTGGAAGATTTAATGAAAGTAAAAGGGATAGGTCAAGCAAAGTTTGATTTCATAAAAGATAAAATTTGTTTATGAAAGGAATTCTAAAAAATCCCTTACTTGTATTATTGATGTATCTACTATGTCTATATATGCAAGATATCTATAAATTAATGGTTTTCCTTTTATGTATTCTATATTGGTATCGACATCATAGTATTAAGAGTTGTATTTTTCTAAGCTGTATCCTATGTATGACGTATTTTACTCATATTCATTTTATCCGATCAAATACATATCGAATTGTTGATGTAAAAAGTAATTATGCTATTATTGAAAATCAAAATAAGCGTATCGTAGTTTATACAAATACAACATTGCCCTTTGATGCGGATGTTGAGGTCAGTACTCATATATATTCTTTTGATAATGATTCAAAATTCTATGGATTTTCATTATATCAGTGGGCAAAAGAGAATTGTTTTAGTGGCTACACATATCAATCGGAAATACAAGTAACACAACAACATTACACAATGCGATCTTGGGTACAAAAACAAATTGAAAAGCTTGATGATAATCTAAAGAAAGAGATTTTGTATCAGGTTATCTTTCATATCAAAAATAAAGGAATTGATATTTCAGATATTTTCGATCAATCTGGGTTTTCATATATTGCAGGAATATGGTTGTTGTTATATGTTTTAAAGTTTTTTAGTACACAAGAACAACGTAAAATCATTAAAGTCGTATCCCTTATTATTTTAAATGTGTTTTATCATTATCCAATTATTTTAGTGTACTCGCTATTGTATGGATTATTACAATTTATAGACATTCCTACGAGGGTAAAAATATTAATCTCTTCAATAGTTCTATTAGTTTTATTTCCAAATGCTATATATTCGTTATCGTTTCAGATACCACTTATCTATCGTTTACAAACTCTTTTTACAAAATCATTTCGAAAGATAATAACTGCTTGTGCGATTGCAGGTCTTTGTAGTATAAAATTTCAATCAATCCAATTACTTGCATTCCTGTTTTATCCCATCATCCGCTACTTTATGGGTTTTATTTGGACAATGGGTTTTGTTCAATTGTATACTGGATTAAATATAGTTGAAGTAGTATCTCTTGTTTCGAAAATGATTTCGAAGATTCAATCAATTAAGATTTATGGAAATATCATAGGTATTGGACTCCTGTTTTTGCCAATGGTATATGTATCATTTAAAAATCATAAATTTAGAATATACGCTATCGTAAGTACTGTGATAATATTCCTCGGTTTATCTATCATTCATCCATTATCAGAAGTAACAGTGCTAAAT
This sequence comes from uncultured Solobacterium sp., assembly GCA_938041275.1. GTDB lineage: Bacteria > Bacillota_I > Bacilli_A > Erysipelotrichales > Erysipelotrichaceae > Bulleidia. Next base: position 25,519 of record CALISH010000177.1, on the reverse strand, counting down.
AGTCCAAAAAATACAAATATTATTTTAAAGCCAATGCTTTCTAATTGTGCAACCGTACTATCTGAGCCAATGGCTGTTATATCAAAGGATTTACAAAGTTATTTACATGCAAAAGGTATTTCTAAGATATGTTCATTGATGGAATTAGGAAATGAGACAGAAGGGATAGATATAGTATCTGCACCTCAAAGTAATGTTACAGAGCAGCTTAATTTACAGAATACTGAACATCCAATTTGGTATTTTAAATATAATGATCTTGTTTTTATCGTATTTACTTATTTAGATCATAGTGATGTCACTTATTTTTTAAATCATTACGATCATTTGAACGTTGATGTGATGATACTTGCAAATCATGGTTCTACTAATGCCAATCCACCAGAACTTTTTGATTATTTACAACCAAAAGTCTGTATCTGTATCAATCGACCATATTTATCCAGTCATTTACCATCACGTGCTGTTATTAAAGAAATGGATAAAAGGGGTATTATGTGGATGGACACAGGTACTTATGGTGATATTTCATTTTTTAGTATCTTTCATAAGCATTTCGCTCTAACATCGTCGGGGAAAATTGTTATAATAGATTAGCGTATGACAGTATATTTATTGAGTGGAAAAGATATGTATCGACAAGAGGAGCGATTAGCTACTCTTTTAAAAGATTTTTCTATTGGGAAAGATTATGTTACAACCTTTGATGCTTCAAACGCTAAGGTTTTTCGTTTTGATGAAGCGTTGGTAGCTTGTGATACATTTTCTCTATTTGATGATTCTGCTAAGAAGGCTATCATAATTAAAGAACCATATTTCTTGCGAGCTGCATCCAAAACATCTAAGAAAGAATCAGAGAAACAAGAAGTAGAGAAAGAACAACGCTTAAAATCACTTGAAGCGTATCTTAAGAATCCGAATCCAAACACATTACTGGTATTTTATTGTCATACATTTTCAGCAGATACCAGAAAGAAAGAATATAAGCTTTTAATGTCTTATGATGCTAGAATTGTAAAATTTGAACTCATGAAGCCTTGGGAGTTTGAAAAGTATGTGGATGATAAGTTAAAAGAAAATAAATATAAACTTACACGTGATGCACGAATAGAACTATTAGAACGTGTTGGTAATGATACTTTGAAATTTCATAATGCTCTTGTAAAGATTGATCTTTATGGAAAGAAAGAGTTGAATCTTGAAGATATTATACATATCGTACCGATGAATGCAGATTTAAATATCTTTAGAATGAGTAATGCATTTATTGCTCGTGATTTGTCTTCTACATTACTAGCAGTAGATGAAATGTTACAAGCACGTTATGACTATGTTGCGATGATTGCGATGCTTGCAAGTAAACTACGCAGTTTATATAACATAAAAAAATTATATGAGCGTGGTTTATCAGATAGTATGATTGCGAGAAGATTACATGCGGATGATTGGGCAATCAAAAAAGGCTTAGAAAGTTGTTATCATCTACAGTCAAAGACATTATTACGATATTTAGAAGAACTTGCGTCGCTTGAACAAGGTATTAAAGCGGGACGAATTGAACCAAAAAACGGTTTTGAGCAGTTCTTATTAAAGAATGGGAGTTAACATGCAATCAATTAAAGAACTATATAAAATAGGACGTGGACCGAGCAGTTCACACACATTAGCACCAGAGCGAGCATGCAAGCTCTTCAATGATACATTTGGTGCATTTCCTTATTATGAAGCTGAACTATTTGGGTCTTTATCCTTAACAGGGAAAGGACATCATACGGATGCGATTATTGAACAAACTTTATTAGGTGAAGTAAAAGTAATCTTTTCGCTTGAATGGGAAGAAGAATTTCCTAATGGCTTCTATATTCACGCATACAACGATAAACATGAACTTCAGCAACGTTGGACTGTATTTTCCATTGGTGGTGGAAGTATTCGAATTGTCGAAAAAGATCTTGATTGGAACGATGAAATATATCAAGAAAATACATTAAAAGAAATCAAACAAGTATTACAAGATAAGAGCGAAACACTGCTTTCATATATCTATTCTTATGAACCAAATTTAAGACAACATCTTTCTGACATTGTGGATGCTGAAGTTGAATGTGTTCACGCAGGAATCACTGCAGAAGCAGGGATTTTACCAGGTAAGTTAAAATTGCAACGTGTTGCACGTAAGTTATATTTAGAAAGTTTAGAAAGCAATTGTTCGTATGCAAATGATTTAAAACTAATGAGTTATGCTTACGCCGCAGGCGAAGAAAATGCGGATACACATAAGGTGGTAACTGCGCCTACACTTGGAGCATGTGGTGTTATTGCTGCATTAACATATCATTGCATTCATGACTTGAAGATTGATAAGGATACTATGATTGATGCATTAGCTATCGGTGGTATCTTTGGAAACTTAATTAAACATAATGCGACGATATCTGGTGCTGTTGGCGGATGTCAAGCTGAAGTGGGATCTGCTGTTTCAATGGCAAGTGCTGCTTTTGCATATATTCTGGGTGGCAATTTAAACGATATTGAATACGCAGCAGAGATTGGCATTGAACATCATTTAGGCTTAACTTGTGATCCGGTTATGGGATATGTCATGATTCCTTGTATCGAACGTAATTCACAAGGTATCTTACGTGCGATTGATGCTGCGAATCTAGCAATTCACATGAACAAAGTTCGCTCTACGCATAAAGTAAGTTTCGATACGATTGTTGAGACCATGAAAGAAACTGGTAATTGTATCCCGATGAGTTTGAAAGAAACATCCATTGGTGGATTGGCAAAGTATTTTGATGAAAGCCAGTGCTAAAAAAGTGATACATCCCTTGGATGCAATCTATGATGAACACTCTAGAGTATTGATATTAGGCTCATTTCCATCTGTAATTAGTAGACAGAATAAGATGTATTATGCAAATAAAACAAATCGTTTTTGGGCAGTAATGGAGTCTTTATTCAACGAAGAAATTAGCGATTATGAGGTATTTTGTCATAAGCATCATATTGCAATGTGGGATGTAATTCATTCTTGTACAATTGAAGGGTCTTCAGATTCTTCAATTAGGAATGTTAAAACGAATGATATTACTGGCTTGGTACAGAAATCGGATATACAGTTGATTGTAACAACAGGCAAGAAATCAGCTGCATTATATGAACAATATATTCACCTAGATATACCGCATGTTAGTTTGCCTAGTACATCTGCTGCAAATGCGAAATTGAAGCTAGCGGAACTTATTAACGAGTATCAAAAGATTAAGGAGGTTTTATGAAGAAAGCTGAATTACTTGCGCCAGCAGGAAATATGGAAGCGTTAATTGCGGCAGTACAAGCTGGTTGTGATGCAGTTTATTTAGGACTTAATTCTTTTTCTGCTCGTGCATTTGCCGGAAACTTTTCAAGAGAGGAGTTGAAGGTAGCAGTACGTTATTGTCATATTAGGGGTGTAAAAGTCTATGTGACAATGAATACGATATTATATGAACCTGAAATAGAAACCGCAAAAGATCAAATTCAATTTCTATACGACAATGATGTGGATGCCTTATTGATTCAGGACTTTGGCCTATTTCATTATGTTCGTACATGCTTCCCGGATTTTGAAGTTCATTGTTCTACACAGATGCATATCCATAATATGGCTGGTATTGAATATATGAAAACACAAGGAGTGAAACGTGTAGTTTTAGCTCGTGAGACCCCAATTGAACTTGTGAAAAAAGCATGTAATAGTGGCATGGATATTGAAGTATTTGCTTATGGTGCAATTTGTATAAGTTATAGTGGGCAATGTCAGTTTAGCGTTGTTACGAAACAACGCAGTGCTAACCGTGGTATGTGTGCACAATGTTGTCGCATGAAATATTACAAGGAAGATGGTTCTAAATTTGAAGAAGGGGAATATATTCTTAGCCCAAAGGACTTGAATGTTATTGATCAATTACCAAAGTTGTTGGAAGCAGGTGTCAGTAGTTTAAAGATTGAAGGACGTATGAAGCGTCCGGAATATGTATGGCTAATCACAAAGACTTTCCGTGAAGCTATCGATGCATATTATCGTAATGAAACATGCCGTGTAACAAAGAAACGTCAAGAAGAGTTAAAACTGATGTTTAATCGTGGCTTTTCGGAAGGTCATTTATTCCATGATGATGTTACCAAGCGTATGAGCCAATACCGACCAAATCATCAGGGAGTAGTCATTGGCGAGGTTGTGGATTTCTACAAGGGTAAGGTCAAAGTGAAACTTTCAAAACCACTTTATCAACACGATGGTTTACGTATTTTGAGTGAACCAGAAGATATTGGGCTAACTGCTGTTAAAATTTATGACCAAAAGAATCTTTTGGTGAATTGTGCAAATCCTGGACAGATTGTTACTCTAGAATGTAAAGAAGGCAGACCAAAGCGAGGACAAAAGTTGCATAAAACAACGGATACTAGACTGTTAGATGAAGTACAACATCACATTAAAGAATTTAGAAGACTAGTCGATATTACAGTTTCCTACGAAGCAAGAATAGGAAAACCTTTAAAACTGGTGGTTTCTGATGGTGAACATACAGTTATTCAAGAAAGTTTGGTGAATCTAGAACAAGCTAAAAATGCACCACTAACAAGAGAAAAGATTGAAGCAGCTCTTGCAAAAACTGGTACATCTGCATACCGAATTATAGAATTTAAGGGTGAAATTGAGCATATCTTCTTGCCAGTTAGTGTGATAAACGAAACTCGTAGATTAGCACTAGAAAAATTAGATAATCTACGTGCTATTCAATATACAAGACTAGGCAAACAAGCATATCACTATCATACAGAAAATGTGTTTGATCAAAATTACAAGTATATTATTCAAACAAAGAAACCGAGAGTATTTGATTGTGAAAGTTACTTAAATGTAGTCGAGAATGATACGGTTACTCCTGTAATCCATGAATCACAAGAGGGTCAGACAACTCTTATTAATACAGTTGTTTCTCAAGTTGGAGATTTTAATAATAAACTTGTAGATTGTATCGGCGGCATGACACTCAATGTTATTAATTCTTATGCGATTGCATATGTATTATCGATTCCAGGTATAAAAGGAGTTATTCTTTCAGAGGAAATGAATGATTTACAAATCGAGAAAACACTAGATACTTTTAAACAACGTTATGGCTTTCAACCACCGGTTTATAAGTTTGTTTATGGTAAACGTACACTCATGCATATCAAAGATCGTTTTACAAATCAACAAAATCTAAAGTTTATGAGCGATTTATGTGGCAATCGTTATGAAATATCATATGATGCTAACGAAGTTTCAATCTTAGAATCGTCAGCCTTCAAAACTGACAATCCATTCTGTATGGGTAATTACTTGATTCTAGATGATGAAACTATCGACTTAAAATCTATATTGGAGGATAAATAACATGAAAAATTTTATTGAAGAGTTTAAAGCGTTCGCGTTACGTGGTAACGTAATGGACATGGCTATTGGTGTCATCATTGGTGGTGCATTCCAAGCTATTATCAAGTCATTTATTGAAAATATTATTAACCCATTAGTAGGTGTAATTTTCCAGGTTGACTTCTCAAATGTTGTAATTAGTTTAGGTTCTGTTAATTTGATGATTGGTGCATTCATTTCATCCGTAATTAACTTCTTCCTATTAGCATTTGTATTGTTCATTATGGTTAAGGCAATTAACAAGCTTAAGAAACCAGAAGTGAAGGAAGAAGCTGCGCCTACAAAGAGCGACGAAGCAGTTCTATTAGAAAAGATTTTAGAACAATTAAAGAACAAATAATCTTTCTGAAACAGCCTGTATATCTCGGCTGTTTTTTTCAATTAATATTTGTTAAATTTCCCGTTTTTGTGGTTTGAAGAAGGTGATTTTGTTATAATATCTAAGAGATTTAAGGAGATTTTATGTTTCTAAAGCGAATCGAAATGCAGGGATTTAAGTCCTTTGCGGATCGTACGATTATCCAGTTTGATCATCCAATCACTGGAATTGTAGGTCCTAATGGTTGTGGAAAATCAAATATCGCTGACTCAGTCCGTTGGGTACTTGGTGAACAGAGTGCCAAAAGCATGCGTGGCGATAAGATGAATGATGTTATTTTTGCGGGTAGTGCTGACCGTCGAAGAGTTAATATGGCGGAAGTTACACTAGTATTTGACAATACAAATCACATTTTAAATGATGACAAGGACGAGATAGAAGTTACACGTCGTCTTTTTCGTGATTCTGGCGAAGCAGAGTATCTAATCAATCGTAAGAATGTACGTTTAAAGGATATTGTTGATCTTTTCTTGGATACAGGTCTTGGCAAAGATAGCTTAAGTATTATCTCTCAAGGTAATGTCTTATCTTTTGCGGAAGCAAAACCTCTTGAACGTCGTGGTATTTTTGAAGAGGCTGCAGGTGTAGCCAAGTATAAGAAGAGAAAATTAGAATCTTTATCTAAACTAGAACGCACAAAGGCAAATTTAGATCGTTCAAATGATATTTTGATTGAGCTTGAAAAGCAGGTATCTCCTTTAAAGAGACAAGCTAGAAAAGCAGAAATTTATCGTGAAAAGAAGAAACGCTTAGAAGAAATTGAAATCTCAGTATTAGTACAAGATATTGAAAGTATCCATGCGGATATCGAATCTGCAAAGAAAGCATTGTTTGATATTGAAACAAAGACGACTATGTTTTCTACAGATATTCAAATAAATGAAACAAAGCTTTCAGAGAACAGAAGACAAATTTCTACATTAGATCGTGAAATCAATGATTTACAAGATGAACTCATGAAGAAGTTCAATGAAATTGCAGGTTTAGAAGCACGTCGTACTGAGCTTGATGAAAAGCGTAAATATATCGTAGAAACTGGTACTAATGAACAAAAAGTAAAACAACTTGCTGGATTAATTGAAGAGGCTCGGGTTGAATTTGAAGATCGTCAAAAACGTTTAGATGATTTAAATACAGAAATTCGTTTATATTCTCAACAGTTAAGCGCTGCTGCAGCAAATATCGTAGATAAGCGTAGTGAATATGATCAAGCTTCCAATCGTTTACGTTCTTTGGAAAACCGCAAGAATGTTATTGATCAGTTGATGCGTAATCCATTTAATAATCAACAAGGTATTCGTTCCATTATGGATAATCAAAATGCATTATCTGGTATTCTTGGTGTAATTGGGCAAGTATTACAGGTTGAAAGCGGATATGAAGAAGCGGTATCAACTGCTTTAGGCGCTGCGATGAATCATATCGTTACAATTGATGAACAAGCTGCACGTGATGCTATTCGCTTCTTAAATAGAAACCAATCTGGTCGTGCTACATTCTTACCATTAACCGTTTGCACACCACGCTACGTATCACAAGATAATCAAATTATTTGTCAGAATACAAAAGGCTATTTAGGTGTTGCGTCTGATTTTGTGAAGAATCACGATCAATTTGAGCCGGTCATTACGAGTTTATTAAACAACGTTCTTGTTGTAGAGAACATGGAAGCTGGTAATGAATTATCAACTCTAACAAAGCGTATGTATAAGATTGTTACACTTGGTGGCGAAGTAATCCACCGTGGTGGTTCTATGACTGGTGGTAAGACACGTCATGATACGAATATTATGACTATGCGCAAAGAGGCAGAAGAAATTAATGCGTTAATTGATGCTGAGTCAGCTCGTGTTACACTAGCGACAAAGGCGCTAAATCAAGCAAATGAAGCACGTGATAAAGCTGCACAAGCTATGAGTGAAAAGCGCTATGCAGTTGCTGCACTTGAACCAGTCGTAGATGCAAAGAAAGCAAAATACGAAAAGTTAAAGAATGATATAGCATTATTAGATCCAAAGGGTTTAAATCAAGATGGTGACGAATCGCATACAGAAGAACTCATCGTACGATTGAATCAAGCTTATTTAGAACGTGACACAATCACGAACGATATGAAGGCAAAACGTGAACAAAGATATCAAATCAATCAAGAGGCAGAACGCAAAGAACAACAAACACGTCAAATGCGTAAGGAATTGAGTACTGCAGAAGCTAGTGCAAATGCGATAAAGATTGATCAAGGTAAACTTGAAACACGTATGGAAGCTTGCTTGCAAAGACTTGCAAGTGAATATCAGTTAACCTATGAATTTGCTAAGACAAAGGTGACAGATGAACAGATTGAAAATGCCAAAGAAGAAGTAGCACAATTACGTGCAGATATTGAGCGCCTTGGTAATATCAATATGAATGCACCAGAAGAGTATAACGAAGTAAATGAACGCTACGAGACACTAAAGAATCAGATTGCGGAGTTGACGGAAAGCGTTGATAAGATTCTAGCAGCAATCGATGAAATGGATACTGTTATGAAGCGCCAGTTTAAGGAGACTTTTGATAAAGTTAATGCAGAGTTTAATGACATCTTCCGTGCTCTTTATGGTGGAGGTAAAGCTATTCTTACACTGCAAGATCCTTCTGATATATTGAATACAGGTATTGATATTGATGCGCAGCCACCAGGAAAAGCAGTTCAAAATAACATGTTATTCTCTGGTGGTGAAAAGAGTTTGATTGCACTTTGCGTACTCTTTGCGATATTAAAGGTTAAACCTGTGCCTATGGTAATTCTCGATGAGGTAGAAGCAGCGTTAGACCCAGGAAATGTAGAACGCTTTGCACAATATTTACATCACTATACACATCAAACTCAGTTTATTGTTGTTACGCATCGTCCAGGTACAATGGAAAATGCAGATGTGCTATATGGTGTGACAATGCAGAACCAAGGTGTATCACAAATGTTAAAGGTTACCTTACATGATGCGCTCAATATGGCAGATGCAACAAGCGAGGAGGTACAAGCATGAGTTTTTTAGATAAGTTAAAAGAAGCCTTTTCTAAAAAAGATGATAAAGCAACATACTTATCAGGCTTTAAAAAATCAAAACAGACATTTGGTGATCAATTAAATCAAATGCAATATAAATACAAAGGGGTAGATGATGAGTTCCTTGAACAATTAACAATTATCCTTTTGGAAAGTGATGTTGGTATCGAAACAGCTGACTACATTTGCGAACAGATGAAGTTAAAATGTTCTGAATATCCTTCTATTACTTTTAAGTGGGCAATGAATTTCTTGCTTGAAACAATGAAAGAAATTTATGAAGCAACACCGGATAAACCAATTTCATTTAATGAGAATGGCACAACAGTATTCTTACTAGAGGGAGTCAATGGATCGGGTAAGACTACAACATCTGCTAAACTTGCACGCATGTTTCTAGATCAAGGAAAGTCAGTTGCCTTTACAGCAGCGGACACATTCCGTGCTGGTGCGATTGATCAGCTTGCAAAATGGGGAGAACGTTTAGGAGTTCCATGTATCAAAGGAATCGAAAATGGAGATCCTAGTGCAGCTATAGTTGATGGATGTAGATATGCTATCGAAAATAAAATAGATATCTTATTATGCGATACAGCAGGTCGGTTGCAGAACAAAGCAAATTTAATGAATGAGTTATCAAAAATGAATCGAGTGGCAGCTAAGGAGATTCCTGGCGCACCTCATAATACATGGCTTGTATTAGATGCCACAACTGGACAAAATGGTTTATCACAAGCACAGATTTTTGCTGAGGCTACAAATCTTAGTGGTATTATCCTAACGAAGATGGATGGTACAGCAAAAGGTGGCATTGTCATTGCAATTAAGCATAAGTTACATATCCCTGTATATTATCTCGGCCTTGGGGAACAGCCAAAAGACTTGCGACCATTTGACTTAGATGCATATTTATATAGCATTTCAGAAGGATTAGAAAATGCAAAGTAAGTTATATTACAACAGTTTATTAGACTTCTATGAAAAGCTATTAACACAAAAACAACAAGAAATATGTAATTTCTATTTCCGTGATGATTTATCGCTACAGGAAATCAGCGAACTAGTGAATACATCACGTGCAGCGATTCACGATACAATTAAACGTTGCAGAATTGAGTTAGATTCGTATGAAGAGAAATTATGCATGCATGCATCTTATATAAAACGATGCAAGCTATATGATAAGATACGTAAAGTTGGTTCAGCGGAGGTCAGTAAATTAATCGACCAATGCTTAGATACAGAAATTGATTAAGGAGGAAGACATGAGTAAAGTCATTTCAGTAAATTCAGGATCATCATCACTAAAGTTTCAATTATTTGATATGCCTAGTGAAACAGTATTAACAAGCGGACAGGCAGAACGTATTGGGCAACAAATGGGTGCCTTTACGATTAAGTACAATGGAAAAAAGGAAACTGTAGAACTTCCAATTCCAAATCACAAAGTAGCTGTTGATATTTTATTAAATAAATTAACAGAACTTGGCATTGTAGAAAATCTTGATGAAATCAAGGGTGCAGGACATCGTATTGTGCAAGGTGGTTCCTCATTTGATCAGTCTGTAGTTGTAGATGAAAAAGTAGAAAAGATTGTTGAAGAATATGGCGAATTGGCTCCATTACACAACCCAGCACACTTGGTATGTTATAGAGCATTCAAAGAATCTTTACCAAATATTGGTCATGTATTTGTCTTTGATACAGCATTCCATCAAACAATGCCTGAAGAATCATATATGTTCCCAGTACCATATGAATGGTATACAGATTATAAGATTCGTCGTTATGGTGCTCATGGTACAAGCCATCAGTATGTAAACCGTCGTACTGCTGAATTAATGGGCAAGGATGTTAATACATTAAATATGATTACATGCCACTTAGGTAATGGTGCCTCTATCACTGCTATCAAGAATGGCAAAGTATTAAATACATCTATGGGATTAACACCATTAGGTGGAATTATGATGGGTACTCGTTGTGGTGATATTGATCCAACGGTTGTATTCTACATGATGAAGAAATTAGGATGCACACCAGATGACATGGATACATATTTAAATAAGAAGTCTGGTATGTTAGGTATTTCAGGTATTAGTTCAGATGCGCGCGATGTACAAGCAGCTATTGATGCTGGTGATCCACGAGGTATCTTAACTGGAAAACTCTATACAAACCGTGTTATTAATGTTGTTGGTGGTTATTATTTCCAATTAGGACACGTTGATGCAATTGCATTTACAGCTGGACTTGGTGAAAATGATGATGCATGCAGAGAGCGCATTTTAAAAGCAATGGAAGAACCTTTAGGATTAAGCATCGACTACGAATTAAACGCTACAATTCATGGCAAAGAATGCCTCATCTCTAAGCCAGATTCAAAGGTTCAAGTTTGGATTGTTCCTACAAACGAAGAAGTTGTAATTGCTCGCGATACAGTTAGATTGTTAGGACTATAATGAATTTAGATTTTAAGGCGTTATTAAAGACAATTGAGGATGCAGATGTCATTACATTATTTAGACATACGCATCCCGATTGTGATGCTCTAAGCTCTCAAAATGGATTGTGCAGTTGGATTAAAACAAACTTTCCAGAAAAGAGGGTATATAGATTAGGGGCGGAGACAACAGACCAAACTGTTTATCCTCCATCCGATACTGTTGATGAAGATACAATCCGTACTAGTATTGCAATTGTTTTAGATACTGGAAATAAAGAACGTATTGATGATCAACGTTATTCATTTGCAAAACAAGTAATTAAAATTGATCATCATCCAAATCTTGATCGATATGGAACTCAGAATTATGTCTGTGAAGAAGCAGCTGCTACTTGTGAAATTCTCACAAATTTCTTTGCAAGCTGTGATAACCAGATTATGAATCATGAGATTGCAACATACCTATATAAGGGGCTATTAACAGATACCTTATGCTTTAGAACAAGTAATACAACACAACACACACTAGAAATGGCGGCAAAATTAGCGTCATATGATTTGGCAATTCCAGAGATTAATAGAGAATTGTTCGATGTTAGTTACAAGACATTTCATTTCAGTAATTGGATTCGTTCAAATACACAGTTACTTGGTGAGCATCTAGCATATGTTATTATTCCTGAAACGATTCAACATGAATATGACATTAGTGCTTCATCTGCACGCAATCGTATTGATGAAATTGGACACGTGAAAGAATTTTTAATTTGGTCTATGTTTACAGAGAAAACTGTTAACGGACAAAAACTATATGATGGTTCACTGCGTTCTAAAACTGTAATTATTAATACAATTGCGAATCAGTATCATGGCGGCGGCCATAAGAATGCTTCGGGCGTTAAAGACCTTACTGAAAATGATTTACAAAACTTACTTAAGGATTTATATAAAGTTAGCAACTAGCACATATAAACAAAAAATGTCAATATTGAATGTGCTATAAAAACTATAGTAAAATACAAACATATTAGGAGGAAACAAAATATGGCAGAAACACTAAATAAAAAGAGCATTGCTGAGTTAGTAGCTGAACAGCACAACTTAACTAAGAAAGAAGCAGCGGAAATCGTTGATTTAGTATTTGATACTGTTTCAGGTACTTTAAAAGATGGTGGTCGTGTTGATATTTCTGGATTTGGTAAGTTTAAAGTGAAGACACGTGCGGCACGTACAGGTATCAATCCACAGACTAAAGAAACAATCACAATTCCTGAATCAAAGGTTCCAGGATTTAAGGCAGCTAAGAACCTAAAGGAATTGGTTAAGTAATCTACTAGACACTCAAAATCGAGTGTCTTTTCTATTATATAATTAACTTCGCATAATGTATGTTACGCGATTTTAATAAATATTAAAAGATGAGCATTATATTATATGACTACTCATCCTTCTTATTTGGAATATCTAAGTCTTGTGAAGCTAATGGATTAAACTTATTATATGCATCAAAAAGTTGTTTGTTTTGTACATGAGTATATATTTCTGTGGTTTGAATATTACTATGACCAAGTATCTCTTGAATACTACGTAAGTCAGCACCACCTTGTAACATGTGTGTTGCGTAACTATGTCTTAGTTTATGAGGTGTAATATGCTTCTTAAAACCAAGTTCAATACATTTACGTTGCAATAACAATTCTACATATTTACTAGTAATTTTACGACCGAATCTATTCAGAAAAAATAGGTTTGTTTTTTTTCGAATTAGATTAACACGCGTAATGGAGAGATATTGTTTTAGAAGTGGAATACTACCTTTTGGTATTGGTACGATACGTTCCTTATCCCCTTTTCCAAGTACACGGATTTTTCCAGTATCTAGATCTACTCGATTGATTGTGAGATTACATACTTCAGATACGCGTAAGCCACAGCTATAGATTGTTTCTAATAATGTATGATCTAAATTATCCTGGATATTCGTATCGTCAAAGGATTGCATTAAACGCTTGATTTCATCTACTGTACAGTATACAGGTAATGTTTTAGGACCTTTATGTACTTGTAAGTTTAAACTTGGATCTGGTTCATCGTGCATCATTGCCATAAACTGATGAAAAGAGCGTATTGCTGCTGTCATTCTCGCTAATGAAGTAGATGCTTTGTTTTCACTTTGGTTAGCAATAAATTCTTCAATGAATTCTGCTTTAATCTTTTTTGTATTCGTAATGCTATTTTCTTCTAAAAAACGAATATATTGTTTTAAATCATTTGTATAAGAAGATACTGTACGCTTGCTTTTACCTTCGTTAATTTTGAGATTTGTAAAATATTCTGTAAATGCATCATAAATCTTCATGAGTATTCTCCTTTAAAAGATTACTAGCTATTACAAATGCTTTCTTTAAACCAAGCATATCGTTTAAATCATTAATAATATCTTTTGTTTCCGCTTTAAATGCTGCTGTTTCATCGAATAGATTTAGTTGCGAGCTGATATAACTATCATCGGCAAAATCGCCTACTGTAATACCTAATAAGCGCACTGCTTCCCCTTCTTCCCAATTATCTTCAAACAACGCTATAGCAGCATTATAAATCTCATCAGCACGCCAAATTGGCGCAGATAACTTCATAGCACGGGTTATATTTCTAAAATCATAGTAACAGATTCGAATATGAATAGAGCTACCCACTTTACTTGCGTTTTTAAGACGTTTAGAGAGTGTTCTAGCCAGTGTTCTAATTAATCCAGACAATTCCTCATATTCATTAATATCTTCTAATAACGTCTCTGAAATGCCCATCGATTTTACATCCCATTCTGTCTCTAATTCACGATGATCTATGCCATTTGCTCGTTCAATATAATCATCTGTATTTTTTCCTAATAATTCTCTTAGTTTAGAGATATCTTTATAGTTTGCTAGATCACCAATCGTACGAATACCAATTTCTTGCATATATGGAACTGTTTTAGCACCAATACCACGCATATCTTTAATTGGTAGAGGCCACATCTTCTCTTGAACATCGCGAATACGAAGGACAGTAATACCATTTGGCTTCTTCATATCACTAGCCATCTTAGCTAAAAACATATTTGGTGCAACACCAATCGAACAAGTTAATCCTAGTTCATTATAGATTTGTTTTTGTAAAGACCATGCAAGATCTAAAGGCTTTTCAAATCTTTTAATCGCTTCTGTCATATCTGCATAGCATTCATCAACTGATGCTTGTTCTACAAGATTTGTATAAGAACGCACAATTTCCATAAAACGTTCCGAAAGATTGCGATACCATGTATAGTGCCCTTCTACGATAATCAACTCTCTACAAAGTTTCTGCGCTTCGCTGACTGGCATTGCGCTATGAATGCCAAATGCACGTGCTTCATAGCTTGCAGTTGAAACTACACTACGTCTAGTAGCACCAGAAATTACTATTGGTTTCCCTTTTAATTCTGGATTTAATAATACTTCTGCATTCGCAAAAAATGCATTTAAATCAATATGAAAATATACGTGATACATTAGCTATGGTTTCTCCGATAGAGTTCTTGAGCAGCTTTCGTTGAGATGTCTGTAATACTACCACTCGAGATTAAGGCAAGTTGATTAATACGTCCCGTTTCATCGAGTTCACTTACATGTGTAATAGTCTTATTATCTTGGTCTTCTTTCGATACAAAGTAATGTGTATCTGCACAAGCTGCTACCTGTGCTAAATGTGTTACCGCAAAGACTTGACATGACTTTGATAAAGCCTTCATCTTTTGCCCGATCGCAGTTGCTACAGGTCCACTAACACCAGTATCTATCTCGTCAAAGATAACAGTTTGGATCCCTTGTAATTTTGTAAAGATAACTTTTAATCCAAGCATTAAACGGCTTAATTCACCACCTGATGCAGTCTTTACAAGAGACTTTGGATCTTCCCCTTTATTCATGGAAATCATAAACTCAACGTTTTCATTTCCATGCTCACTAGGACTGCAGTCAGTAAAAACTGTTTTAAAACATGCGTTTGGTAACATCAATTCCTTTAAATTAATAAGGATTGCATCATCGAGTTCATTTGCACGTGTTCGACGAATCTTTGATAACTTGGAAGCGTGTTTCTGATAAGTAATAAGTGCTGCTGAAATCTTTTGGTCCATCTGCTCGATAAACTCTTTGCGATGTGTAAACATCTGAACTTGTTGTTTGAGTTGTTCTTGTTGGGC
Source organism: uncultured Solobacterium sp. (assembly GCA_938041275.1). GTDB lineage: Bacteria > Bacillota_I > Bacilli_A > Erysipelotrichales > Erysipelotrichaceae > Bulleidia. The sequence goes on along the minus strand of CALISH010000177.1, from coordinate 9,950 downwards.
AAGAATCTGTTCAATGGAATTACCATACTTTCGTTTTAATTTTTGAATTGTAAAGAGACGTTCTTCCATTTCATTGATTTCTTCTTCATCCATGTCGTATTCACCAACAAGTTTATGAAGTTCATCGATACTATCTGAGATAGAATAATATGCATCCGAAATAGACGTTTGAATCGTCGTGGTTTTTTCGTCATTCCCTAAACTTAAACACAATTTTTGTAAATCATATAAAGAATCAGCTAAACTATCTTCATATAGCGAAAAGACTTGATTATATTTATCAAGTGAGTTTTTAATTTGTTTATACTGTCTTTCTTTCTCTGCGAGTTCTACATCCTCACCAACTTTTAAATCAGCTTGTTCAATTTCTTGAATTTGATACTGGAAGTACTCTAAATCATTTTCATTAAATTCGTTCTGTAGAGCTTTCTCTTTTTCTTTTAATAATTTTGAATAGGATTGATAGGAATCTTTTACTTGTTGTAGTTCTTCATCTATTTGCAAGAAAGTATCAAGTAATCGAATATGATTAGCAGTATTTAGCAAATACGCAGTATCTCTTTGACCGTGGATATCAATCTCATCACGTAGTATATCTTTTGCTAGAGATAATGTAACAATTCGATGGTCGATGCGGATAACTGACTTACCTGAAGATAATAGTTCACGTGTAAAGGTAACATCTTCATTTGTTTCAAGTCCTGCATCTGCCATGATTTCTAATGCATGTTTATTTTGGGATAAATCAAAAGTACCCTCAATGATAGATTTCTCTTTTCCCTTTGAAATATAAGAAGCACCTGCACGCTCCGCACATAAAATGGAAATAGCATCTAACATAATTGATTTACCAGCACCAGTTTCACCAGTAAACGCACTAAACCCAGATTTAAAATATAGGTTTAGTTCATCAATTAGTATGAAGTTTTTTATATACAGGTGTTTCAGCATAATATTCTCCTACAAATATTGTTGTACATCAGCTAAGAAGGTATTCATATCAATGTGATATTCTTTTCGAAGCTGTGCACTTGTTCCTTGTGGTATAAACTTGTCTGGCAATCCATAAATTTTGATTGGAAGACAAATCTCTGATTCATTTAGGTATTGCAAAATGAATGCCCCTAAACCATTTGTCTTATAGTCTTGCTCATATACAAATAATTTTAATTTACGCTCTACAAGAGACTGTATCATCTCGTAGTCAAGTGGCTTAATATAACGAGCATTTACAACCGTTACTGGAAGATTATTAGATACAATTTTATCTAATAACTTATTTACCATATCACCGTAAGTGATAATCGCCACTTTATTTTCGTGTGAGTCATGTAAAAGTTCCCACTGTCCAATTGGAATGAAATTTTCTTTACATACAGTAGATGTTTTTACTTCACCTTTAGGAAAACGTACAGCGAATGGATGTTTCTGATTAAAGGCTGTATACAATAAGTCTTTTGCTTCTTGGGCATCTTTTGGATGCGAAATAATCATATTAGGTAGTCCTGATAGAATACCAATATCGAATGTTCCTTGGTGAGTTTCTCCATCTCCACCAACAAGTCCAGCATGGTCTACACCAATTACAACTGGTAAATCCATACGACAGATATCATGGTTAATCTCATCGTATGCACGCTGTAAGAATGAACTATAGATACACATATACGGCTTCTTTCCCGAAATTGCTAGACCTGCTGCGAAAGTTGCTGTGTGCTCTTCTGCAATACCAGTATCAAAACTACGGTCTGGATATTTAGCAAACAAGACACCCATGCCACTACCATTAATCATAGCAGGAGTAAGAGAAACGATATCTTTATCATTCTGTGCAAATTCCGCAACACATTGGCTCATGAATGACCCCCAAGCACTAAAACCACAAGGTACTTCATGCAATGGTTTGCCAGTTTCGATATTGAAAGGACCTACCCCATGCCAATGCCCCTCACTATCTTCTTCACAAGGAGAATAACCTTTCCCCTTTTTTGTCATAACATGAATTAATGTAGGACCTCTATGATGCTTCGCAGTCTCTAAAATTTGAATTAAATCATGAATATTATGTCCATCGACTGGACCCATATAATCAAGGCCAAATTCTTCAAAAATACCACCATCAATTACAGCTTCACGCATTGAATCCTTAACTACTTTTAAACCTTTATATAACGCATCACCAATTGGATTACCTGATAGCGAGCGTTTTAGAGATGATTTTAAAGTTGTGTAGCTCTTTAATGTGCGTAGCTTTGAAAAACCTGCATTCATAGCACCGACATTTTTTGAAATAGACATATTATTATCATTAAAAATAATAATGATATTACGTTTTTCAACACCAATTTCATTAAGTGCTTCTAAAGATAAACCATTACTGATAGCTCCATCACCAATAACAGGAATGATACTATAATCCTCTTTGTTTAAATCTCTAGCAACAGCCATACCTAATGCGGCAGAAAGTGATGTAGAACTGTGCCCTGCTTCCCAGACATCGTGTGTACTTTCACTACGTTTTTGGAAACCAGATAGTCCCTTGTATTGGCGCAACGTCGAAAAGCGATCTGCACGACCGGTTAAAATTTTATGTACATAGGATTGATGTCCTACATCAAAAATAATCTTATCTTTCGGTGAATCAAATACGTAATGCAATGCAATTGTTATTTCAACAATACCTAAATTACTTGCTAAATGTCCACCCGTCTTAGATAAAGAGTAGATTAAAAATGTACGAATTTGTTCAGCCAAGTCTTTTAGTTGACTGTTATTTAAAGTTTTTAGAAATGCGGGGTCACGAATTTCATTTAATTCCATAGAATATATCTCCTACTTACGACGTTGTTGGATTTGACAAACGTATTCCAATAATTCTGCAGATTCAAATCCAGTTAATGTCTGAATTTCTTCAATCGCAGTTTGATATAAGTCGTTCATCACTTCTTTAGCGCGTTCAATCCCTAAAATTGAAACACTAGTCCCCTTATGATTTTTTTGATCAGAATTTGATTTACCAAATTCTTTCGAAGTCAATTCAATATCTAAAATATCATCTTGAACTTGAAATGCTAGACCGAGTGAAAATCCTATCTTCTTCCATGCTGGAATATCTTCTTCATGTTTCGCAAGTATACATCCCATTAATAGTGGTGCAGTTAATAAACAACCTGTCTTATGTTCATGAATTCTTTGCAGCATGTTCCAATCAATTTCTTTGTTTTCTGCTTCTAAATCTAGCTGTTGTCCGTAAACCATTCCGCTAGGTCCAGCCATTTGTGAAAGAATAGAAATACATTTTACGACTGTATCACTAGCTTCATTCGAACTAGCGGCTACCTCAAATGCATACGTCAATAGACCATCACCTGCTAGAATTGCAGTTGCTTCATCAAATTGCTTATGACATGTCGGTAAACCCCTACGTAAATCATCATTATCCATCGCTGGTAAATCATCATGTATGAGAGAATATGTATGTATCATCTCTAATGCACATGCAAACGGATTGCCAATCTCCGGATTAACACTGTACCCCTTTAAAACAGTGTAAAGAAGATGAGGACGAATTCGTTTCCCTCCAGCGGTTAATGAATAAAGCATTGCAGATTTTGTTGTACTATCTGGAAGAGAGTTTATATAATTTTCCAGAAGTGACTCAATTTGCATCGTCATTCTCTCCATTTTTACGAATTACATCATTGATTTGTGATTCAAACTTTTTTAACTTTGTATCACAAGCCTTTACTAATTGAAGACCTTCTTCAAATAAAGTAATCGTTTCATCTAAAGGTTTTTCATTCTCTTCAAGATCATTGATAATTTGTTCTAATCGATTCATTGATTCTTCAAATGATTTATCCTTTGTTGGCATGACTGTCCTCCTTTGTTTGAACGATAGCATCTATTGTACCATCTGCCAAACGTATATTAATTTCGTCACCAATGTCTAAATAATCTATTGAATTGACGACTTTATTCTTCTTATAAGTAACACTATAACCACGATTTAATACTAGTAGTGGTGAATATGCATTTAATAACGACATATTCTTTTCTAATCTTGTTCTTCTTTCATCTGCAGTGATACTTAATGCATGTTCCATCTGTGATTGATATTGAACAAGTAAATTCTTATTAGATTGAACGCATTGCTTTGCGTACATTAATAATCGTTGTTTATCTTCCTGTATTGTTTCATGTAATACTGAAGAACGCTCTCGTATTAACTGCGAAAAGCGATGAAACTTATCATTTAGTTCATGTCGTTTATCAATAGGTAACCCTTGAAAACGCATAAGCTTTTCAGCCAAATAATCCAAACGTGTAATAGAATCGCGATATAAACGTTCAGGCTTTGTGAGTACTGGTTGACTAGCATTATAAACCAATCGTTTTTTTGCATGCATGAATATATTTCTCATCGCACTCATTAAACGACTTCTGTAATTTTGTAAAGTCGCTAAAACTTCTTGCATATCAGGAACGGCTGCTTCAACTGCACCTGTTGGTGTGTTTGCACGATAGTCAGACACAAAATCAACCAACGTAAAGTCAATCTCATGGCCAATACCAGTAACGATTGGTGTCTTCATCTGAGAAATATAACGTGCAAGAGTTTCATCATTAAAACACCATAAATCTTCAATTGATCCTCCACCACGAACTAACATAATTACTTGGTGATTACCATCATCCGCAGCTTGTAAAGCTGTAATAATTTTTGGCGCAGCATCCATACCTTGTACAGGAGCTGGATATTCGGTGAGTTTAGCGATAGGCCAACGTTTCTTTAATGTAATTAATGCATCTTCCCTTGCGGCAGTATTATTACCTGTTACAAGAGCGATATCCATCGGATACATCGGTAGAGGTTTTTTTAAACTTGCATCGAATAAGCCTTCATCACTTAGCTTCTTCTTCAGCAACTCAAACTGTTGATATAATTGTCCAATACCACTACGCTCCATATTGGTCGCAATCATCTGCATACTGCCATCTACAACATAGACACTAACGTCACCCTTTAATACAACTTTATCTCCATTTTCAGGCTTGAATCCTAACTTCTGATTTGCTGAAGAAAACATTACACACTTTAAAGTCGCATGATCATCTTTCAGTGAAAAATACCAGTGTCCACTGTAAGGCATACGTATATTAGAAATTTCCCCCTCAATCATGACTCCATGTAAGACTGGATTTTCGTCCATTACTTTCTTTAAGTAATTTACAAGAGTACTGACAGGGACAATACGTCTACTCATATTACATCTAATACGCTGTTTACTAACTTATATGTATCAGAGTCACAGTAACGTTTTGCTAACTGAACAGATTGGTCAATAATAACAGCAGACTCCGTTTTCTTTAAATCAAACTCAGCGCATCCATTCAATAAGATAGCTTTCTCAATTAAGCCCAAACGTTCATAAGACCAGCCCTTCTTTAAGACTGCGTTAATATATTCTCGATAGCGTTCTTCATTTTCAATTGATGTTTTAATGACATCAATAAAATATGGATCAATTTCACTCTCATCAACTTTAAAAACATCATTGATAAGTGCGTGAATATCTCGTTGAACGATCAGGTATTGATATACCGTAATCATTGCGTTTTCTCTTTGGTCATGACGATTCATTTTTCTATAATCTCCTAACATATATTTTACCATGTTCATCCCTATTTTGCGCATAATCTTGCCTGTTTTCATTGCTTGGATTAAAATAGTCGCATGAGTAAAAATAATAAACAATCATTTCTGAAAAAAACATTTCATCATCTAAAAACAATTAGTGAACATCGTAGCCTTGTCAGAAAGTTTTGTTTTCAGTGCGGTTTATATAAGCAGGGTTTAACACATGATTTATCAAAATATTCGTTTGCTGAGCTTATCCCTAGTATTCGTTATTACCAAGGGTACCGTTCCCCTTATTCAAAAGAGAAAGAATTAAACGGTTATTCATTCGGTTGGCTTCATCACAAAGGTCGTAATAAACACCATTGGGAATATTGGTGGGATAAGATTGATGGTAAATGGCAACCTATTAAAATGCCACAAAACTATGTGATTGAAAGTATTTGTGATCGAATTGCAGCGTGTAAAGTGTATCAGAAAGAACAATATACACCAGCATCACCACTGAAGTATTATCTAAATAGTAACGATGAACAAAATCTCCATCCTCTTACTGCCAATTTATTTGAACGTATTCTACGCTACATTCAAATAAACGGTGAAGAAAATACTTTTAAGAGGATTAAAGAACTGTTACATCAAAAGAAAGATTTATATCAATCATTTTGACCTATAGTTATCTATAGGTTTTCATTTTGACAAAATGAAAAGGCTCCTAAGAGCCTTTAACATACTACTTGTTATATGTATTATCGTTGTGCTTTACTTGAACATCATGTGCTCCACCTTCTACGATAGAAGTTGCGGATACAAGTGTAAGTTTCGCTTTATCTTGTAATTCTAGAATTGTTAATGCACCACAGTTGCACATTGTAGACTTAATCTTAAGTACCGTCATTGCAACGTTATCTTTTAAGGAACCAGCGTATGGAACATATGAATCTACACCCTCTTCAAAGGATAATTTCTTACCTTGTCCTAGGTCATAGCGAGCCCAGTTACGTGCACGTGCAGAACCTTCTCCCCAGTATTCCTTTACAGTATTACCATTTACAACAAGTTTCTCACCTGGAGCTTCTTCAAATCTTGAGAAATAGCGTCCTAACATTACAAAGTCAGCACCCATTGCTAAAGCTAATGTAATGTGATAGTCATAAACGATACCACCATCTGAACAAATTGGAATATAAATACCTGTTTCTTTAAAGTACTCATCACGCGCTTTTGCGACATCAATGACTGCAGTAGCTTGCCCACGACCAATACCCTTTGTTTCACGAGTAATACAGATAGAGCCACCACCGATACCAATCTTAATGAAATCAGCACCAGCCTCTGCTAAGTATCTAAAACCTTCCGCATCAACGACGTTACCAGCACCTACCTTCAGATTGTCACCATAGTGTTGACGAATCCACTTAATTGTTTCTGCTTGCCAGATCGAATATCCTTCAGATGAGTCAATAACAACACAATCTACACCAGCAGCTACCAATGCAGGAATACGTTCAGCATAGTCACGTGAGTTAATGCCTGCACCAACTAATAAACGTTTTTCACTATCTAACAACTCATTTGGATGTTCCTTATGAGAATCATAGTCTTTACGGAATACCAAGTATTGAAGATGATCATTTTCATCCACAACAGGAAGTGTATTTAACTTGTTATCCCAAATGAGATCATTTGCGGATGATAATGTTGTATTAGGTCCACCAACGATTAGATTTTCACGTGTTGTCATATAATCTTTAACAAGTTCATTACCTGTCATACGAGACATACGGTAGTCACGAGAAGTAAGAAGACCCATTAACTTACCGTTAGGTGTTCCATCCTCAGTAACTGCAATTGTAGAATGTCCTGTCTCTTCAATTAAAGCGTAAACTTCAGTAAATTTTGCATTTGGTTTCACATTTGAATCACTGACAACAAATCCCGCTTTATGATTCTTAACTCGTGCAACCATTGCGGCTTGGCTCTCAATTGATTGTGAACCAAAGATGAATGCCATTCCACCCTCTTTCGCAAGTGCGATACCTAAACGATCTCCAGATACAGACTGCATGACTGCACTAATCATTGGAATATTTAAAGAAATCGCTGGTTCTTCACCCTTCTTAAAACGAACAAGTGGTGTTTTTAGTGAAACATTGGCAGGAATATTTTCTGGTCCAGTAAATCCTGGAACGAGTAAATATTCACTAAAAGTATGTGAAGGTTCATCATAGTAGTATGCCATTAACGTAATTCCTCCCTTTTATAATTTTACTAATTATATCAATTAATAAAGTTATGTAAATAATTCCGAACAAATATTCCAAAAAAACATATAAATATGCATGAAATATGACGATTTATGTATTTTGTATGTATTCTAAATTGCACTCATGCATGCAAAAAAATGATTCTTATCTTTCCAAGATTTCTTATGATGTATGCTTTAGAAAATATTCTATTTAAAGGTAACTATGTTATAATCTTAAGGGTTATAAGAGGTATATTATGCGATTAAAAAACAGTTATTTCTTTACAATTCGTGAGAATGCGAAAGATGAAGATTCAGTAAGTTCAAATCTACTTGTACGTGCTGGCATGATCAAGAAAAGCTCTGCTGGCGTGTATATGATGTTACCAATGGGTAATCGTGTTTTATCTAAGATTTATGCAATTATCCGTGATGAAATGAATAAGATAGATTGCCAAGAATTATCAATGCCTTCATTGATTCCTGAGGAAGTTTATGTATCATCTGGAAGACGTGCCGGATTTGGCAAAGGAATGTTCTCATTAGAAGACCGTAAAGGTGTTCCATATGTGCTAGGCCCAACCCATGAAGAATTATTTGCTATGGCCGCAAAAATGCAGATACGTTCCTACAAAGATATGCCATTCTCTCTCTATCAAATTCAAACAAAGTTCCGTGATGAACCACGTCCACGTTATGGTTTGATTCGTGTACGTGAATTCACAATGAAGGACTCTTACACATTTGATAAAGATGAAGCGGGATTAGATATATCTTATGCAAAACAATTTAATGCATATAAGAATATCATGAATCGTCTTCACTTAGATTATCGTATCGTTCGTGCTGATACAGGTGTCATGGGTGGTTTATTATCAGAAGAATTCCAGGCTATTACTCCACTGGGTGAAGATATTCTTGTATTAAGTGATGATGATAGTTTCGCAAGCAATATCGAAGTCGCACCATGTGTACCAGAGATTGCTGAGAAAGAAGATACACTAGAAACTCTTACGCTAGCAGAAACACCGCATTCACGCACTATTGAAGAAGTTACCAACTTCTTAAAGAAGGATGTGAAAAAGTTTGTTAAAACATTGATCTATAATGTCGATGGCAAAGCTGTAGCTGTTATGGTACGTGGTGATCGTGATGTTAATGAAACAAAACTACGTAAATTATTAGAGGCTAACTCTGTTGAACTTGCGGATCCTGCAATGGTTTTGGCAGCGACTAATGCTGAAATTGGTTTTGCTGGTCCAGTTAACATTCAATGCCCTCTTTATGCAGATGAAGAAGTGCTATATATGTATAACTTTGTGGTAGGCGCAAATAAAACTGGTTACCACTACACGGGTGTAAACCAAAAGGATTTCACTCTTACAGGACACGGTGATTTAAGAAATATTCAAGAAGGCGACAAAAATCCAAACGGTGAAGGAGTTGTTCACTTTGCACATGGTATTGAAGTTGGAAACACATTTAAACTTGGAACAAAATATTCTAAGGCATTAGACTTACAGTATCTTGATCAAAACAATCAGTTACAGTATGTATGGATGGGTTCCTATGGTATTGGTCCTGCTCGTGCAATGGCTGCCCTAGCAGAACAAAACGCTGATGAAAATGGTATCAATTGGCCAAAAGATTTAGCACCATTCCAAGTAGCTGTTGTGATTATCTCCATGAAGGATGAAGAACAAGTACGTATTGGCAATGAACTACATGATGCATTACAAGCACAAGGCATTGAAGTAGTACTTGATAACCGTGATGAACGTCCAGGTGTCAAGTTTAAAGATATGGAATTAATTGGTATTCCTTTTAGAATTACAGTTGGTCGCGGTGTAGCGGATGGTAAGGTTGAATTAAAATCCCGCACGGGTGACTCGGTAGAAGTTCCTGTTACAGAAGTTATTGATAAACTAAAAGAATTGTTATAAAAAAGGGGCTGTAACGCATAACAGCCTACAAAATAAAATGTCCGACCCCTAAATCAAGAGGAAGGACATTTTATTTTTGGTTATAATTTATGTATGGAAAACACGATAAATCATAACC
>CALISH010000176.1 GCA_938041275.1 uncultured Solobacterium sp. | reverse complement strand
ACACCACAAACTTCTTTAAAGGTTATAACTTACCCCGACTAATTTTATATAGTCAGTTTAATTAGTCCAAAGTCAGGGGCTTTTTTTTATGTCTTTTTTGCTTTTTTGGTGTGATACTATGCGTATTTTTGTATCTTTTAAGGGTTTTTGACAAGGGAAATTTGCGCTTTTTACTATATTTTCTTGTGAAATTATTGTTATACTATATACAGATGCAAGGATTTGCATATATTCAATTGGGGAAACAGGAGAAAATAAAATGAAGAAATTAAGTGTATTATTGTTGGCATTAGCAGTAACATTTGGATCTGCTGGTTGTACAAGAAAGACTTTATCTGACATTGTAAATGAAAACAATGGTGGTACAGAAAACAATACAACAACAGGTTCGGATAACGGCTACCATGAATATGAAGTTGGTGATTCAGTTGAGACAATGTTCTTTAACTTCACAGTAGAAGATTTCTTATCTTCCACAGATATTAGTGGAAATAAGCCTGATGCAGGTAAGCAGTTTGTGGCTGTAAAGATTAAGGTGGAGAATACATTTGGTCAAGATATCCAAATGTTCTCAACAGACTTCTTACTTGAATGGGATAAGACAAGCGCTGATGATAAGGGTGTAGATGGACCTCATTCTTATTATGATAAGGATGCAATCTTCAACGAAGAGTTTGAAAAAGAATATACTCTAACATCAGGTGAGTCTAAAGAAGGTGTTCTTGTGTTTGAAATTCCTGAAGGCGTAACAGATGTTTCACTTACAGCCCAAGACATTTATAATGATAAGCAAGGTAACCAGCACAAAGGTGACGTTTACATTGTTCACATTGATCTATCAGCACAACAATAGGACTAAAGCTGAATTATCCATTGGGTAGTTCAGTTTTTATAGTGTGACGGGCATGTCGCAAACCTAACTGGTGAAAGTCCAGTCGTAGGTAGTTACCGCCAAGCGTAGCGAACCACAAGCCGTAAGCCGTGAGGCTTTGGGCGAAGGAAGTGGTGTAGCGATTCTTTCGAGGTTACGAACAGAAATCTGATATAAGGCTAAATGGTGGGTGAGATTGCTGTACAAATCAAAGCCCAAAAGGTAAACGTAAAACCAAAACAGTAAATCAGGAACTTGTGAAAGAAGAGAGAAAGGTATGTGACTTACCCCGTGAGGTCTTGTGGACGATGAATCCTAGACGCTTTCAAACAACTATAGTACCATCGGTCGGAAAAAGGTCTATCACAAGAAGTCAGCTGAGCCTATAGTAGGGATACACCAATACCAAAGGGGTTAATGTTTGTATAGTGCAAATCGCTATATGTAAGAAAATGAATACTCTGGAATTGAGATATCACCTAGAACCATAGAACGTAACTATGGATGGTGAAAAGGCAAGAAGAGAATTTCATTATTTGTGCAATAGAAGGAGGAGCAGCCATGGAATTAATGGACAAGATTCTAAGTCAAAAGAACTTGCAAGAGGCAATGAAAAGAGTCAAGAGTAATAAAGGTGCATCGGGCATTGACAAGATGTCCGTGGAAGAAATTGACGAATACTTTAGTAAACATATAGAAGAAATCAAAACTTCGATATGGGAAAAGAAATACAGACCTCGGGCAGTAAAAAGAGTCTATATCCCAAAACCAAATGGAAAGAAAAGGCCATTGGGAATACCCGTTGTAGTGGATAGAGTAATCCAACAAGCAGTGGCACAAGTGTTTAGTGAACTCTATGATGAGTGCTTTAGCGAGCATAGTTATGGATTCAGACCAAACAGAAGTGCCCACCAAGCGATGGAGGAAGTACTCTTCTACCTAAACGAAGGGTGTGAATGGGTAATAGACCTAGATATTGAAAAGTACTTTGACACAGTGAATCATGATAAGTTGATATCCATACTTAGAGAGAAAGTAAAAGATGATGTAACGCTACATCTCGTAAGGTCCTTTTTGAGGGCTGGAATCATGGAAGATGGAATCATCCACAGAAATGAAGAAGGTGTTCCACAAGGAGGCCCGCTCAGTCCAATATTATCCAATATCTACCTAGATAGGTTCGATAAGGAACTGGAAAGCAGAGGACTAAGATTCGTAAGATACGCAGATGACTGTAATATCTTCGTCAAGAGTGAGATGTCAGCCAACAGAGTCATGAAGTCTGTATCAAGTTGGCTAGAAAGAAAACTATTTCTAAAGGTCAACATGACAAAAACAAAAGTAGTAAGACCTAACAATAGTTCGTTTCTTGGCTTCACGTTCTGGAAAAACAAAGATGGATGGAAAAGTATGCCTACATACGATAGGAAACAAAAACTATGTAGGAAAATAAAAGAAGTGCTATGCCGTAAAAAGGCAAGTGCACTTCCTTTATCGACTGTATTCACCCAAGTAAACCAAATCGTGAGAGGATGGATAAACTACTTCAGGATTGGTTCGATGAAGACCTTCTTAAAAGAATTTGGAGAATGGTTGCGACACAAGATACGTGTGATAATTCTAAAACAATGGAAGAAACCAAAACGAATCTATACCAACCTACAAAGTCTAAATCGGATACTCAAGGTCAATATCTCTGATGAAAGAATCTACAGTACAGCCAATACTAGACTAGGTCTATATCGACAGGCAAATGGAAACACAATAAAATTCTTATTGAGTCCAAAGGTACTATCGATGAAAAGCAAAGACAGACCGGGATTAATCAATCCACTAGAATATTATCAATCTAAGTAAAGGTAGAAACAATACAAATGTAGCGCCGTATACGAGACCCGTACGTACGGTGCAATGAGAGGGTCGATGAATATCTGGATAAGATATTCTCACTCTACTCTATTGTGAATTAGAAATAATTGTATAAATTGGTTATGCTATATATAAATAAGGGAGATTTTAACTAATGAGAGAATTTGCACCTGGAGATATCATTCAACATTTTAAAAGAGAAACAGTTGATCAAAATAGTATGCAATACCTATATGAATTTATTGGCGTTGCGACACATTCTGAAACTCGTGATAGGGTAATAGTTTATCGAGCTTTGTATGGAGATAAAGGATTATTTGTTAGACCGTATGAAATGTTTATGGAAGAAGTAGATCACGTTAAGTACCCAGAAATACGACAAAAATATCGTTTTGAAAAAACTAGAAAGTAGAATATTCACAAGTTAAATTGTTATTTTTTGTTATTTTATTTGTATTAATCGGTAATAAATAAGTATTATTATAAAAAAATATGACAATTGTATAAAATTAAATGTTTTCAAAAGAGGCTATTCGTAGCCGCTTTTTTTAACTTCTCATTTTCGTATTATGTAAAATAAACAAAAAGAGCTGCTAATTATTAAGAATTTATAAAGTGGATATGCGTTGACGGTCATTTTGCATGGTGTTATGATTTTTTCATCGGAAACGCGAAAGCGCTTTCCACAGTTTCAAAACCAAATAATTTAGGGGAGGAAAGAAAAACTTTTATGAAGAAATTATTTGCGGTTATGACTTCTGCGGTTTTAGCACTATCACTTGTTGGTTGTGGTTCTAAGACAAGCGACAAAGGCGGAAGCTCAAACACAGAATCATCAGTTTCAAACGCTGATAAGCCATTAGTATGGTACAACCGTCAGCCATCTAACAGTACAACAGGTGAGTTAGATAAAGATGCTTTAAACTTCAACAAGGACACTTACTATGTAGGCTTCGATGCTAACCAGGGTGCAGAATTACAGGGTAAGATGGTTGCTGATTACATCGCTGCTCACAAGGATATCATCGACCGTAACGGTGATGGTGTTATCGGTTATGTATTAGCTATCGGTGACGTTGGACACAACGACTCTATCGCTCGTACAAGAGGTGTTCGTAAGGCTTTAGGAACAGCTGTTGAAAAGGATGGCGCTATCGACGCTACTCCAGCAGGAACAAACACAGATGGTTCCGCTACAGTAGTTAAGGATGGTAAGGTTGGCGACTTCAAGGTTCGCGAACTTGCTTCTCAGGAAATGAAGAACTCTGCAGGTGCTACATGGGATGCTGCTACTGCAGGTAACGCTATCGGTACATGGTCAGCTTCATTCGGTGATGAAATTGACTTAGTTATCTCCAATAACGATGGTATGGGTATGTCAATGTTCACAGCATGGGCTAAGGATAAGAAGGTTGCTACATTCGGTTACGATGCTAACAGTGATGCAGTAGCTGCTATTGCTGAAGGTTACGGCGGAACAATTTCTCAGCACGCTGACGTTCAGGCTTACTTAACATTAAGAGTATTACGTAACGCTTTAGATGGTGTTGATATCAAGACAGGTATTGCTACAGCTGACGAAGCTGGAAACGTTCTTGAAGAAGGCGTTGACTACGTATATAACGAAGCAGATCGTTCATTCTATGCATTGAACCTTGCTGTTACAGCTGATAACTACAAGAACTTCATGGATGCTACTAAGACATTCGAACCAGTATCTAAGGAAGTTAAGAGCGACACTAAGAAGGTTTGGTTGAACATTTATAATGCTTCCGATAACTTCTTAAGTTCAACATACCAGCCATTACTTGAAAAGTATGATGACTTACTACACTTGGATGTTGAATATATCGGTGGTGATGGTCAGACAGAATCTAATATCACAAACCGTTTAGGAAACCCAAGTCAATATGATGCGTATGCTATTAACATGGTTAAGACAGACAACGCTACATCATATACTTCACTCTTAAAGTAATTCAGTAAGATTTTCTAAGAGGCTAGCAGGTAGGCTTTTGAAAACCTGATAGCCTCTTTCTAAGTAGTTTGTAGTTAACCATACTGCTTATGATTTTTAGTTAAACAGGGGTAAATCAATTATGTCAGAAAGAAATGACAATTTAATCTTGTCAATAAAGGGCATGTCGAAATCATTCGGCAGAAACAGAGTACTTGATCACATCAATTTAGATGTGAAACCCGGCTCAATTATGGGCCTCATGGGTGAAAACGGTGCCGGCAAATCTACAATGATGAAGTGTTTGTTCGGTACATATCAAAAAGATGAAGGAAGTATCTTCCTAGATGGAAAAGAAGTAAGTTTCACTGGTCCGAAGGATGCGCTTGAAAATGGTATTGCGATGGTTCACCAAGAACTGAACCAATGCTTGGAACGTAGTGTTATTGATAACTTATTCTTAGGACGTTATCCAGTAAACTCTTTGGGTGTTGTTGATGAAGGAAGAATGAAGAAGGAAGCTTCTGAGTTATTCCGTAGTTTAGGTATTACGGTCAATTTGACACAGCCAATGCGTACGATGTCCGTATCTGCTCGTCAGATGTGTGAAATTGCAAAGGCTATTTCGTATCATTCCAAGATTATCGTTTTGGATGAACCTACATCATCATTAACAGAACCAGAAGTTAAGAAATTATTCCAAATGATGCGTAAGCTACGTAGTCAGGGTATTTCCATTATCTATATTTCTCATAAGATGGATGAAATTTTTGATATATGTGATCAGGTGTCTGTATTGCGTGATGGTAAGATGATCATGACAAAAGATGTTACCGACACAAATATGAATGACTTGATTGCGGCCATGGTTGGACGTTCTCTTGATAACCGTTTCCCACCGGTTGATAACACACCAGGTGAAACGATTCTTTCTGTCAAAGATCTTTCTACGAAGTTTGCACCATACCTTGACGAAGTGAGTTTCGATGTTAAGGAAGGTGAAATCTTCGGCTTGTATGGTCTAGTAGGTGCTGGACGTACAGAGTTAATGGAAACAATCTTTGGTGTTCGTACAAGAGCTGCAGGTCGTGTTTATTACAATGGCAAGCTCATGAACTTCGATAGTGCAAAAGAAGCCATGGACAATGGATTCGCTATGATTACTGAAGAAAGAAAGGCTAACGGTTTATTCTTGAAGAGTGATTTAACTTTCAATACATGTATTGCAAATATGGATCACTATAAGAATGGTATCGTTGTGTCTGATGAAAAGATGAAGAAGGCAACGGTAAAAGAGATTGCCTTGATGCATACGAAATGTATGGGACCGGATGATGCGATTACATCGTTATCTGGTGGTAACCAGCAGAAGATTATCTTCGGTAAGTGGTTAGAAAGAAATCCAAAGGTATTTATGATGGATGAGCCAACACGTGGTATCGATGTTGGTGCGAAATACGAAATCTATGATTTAATTATCAAGATGGCAAAGATGGGTAAGACAATTATTGTATGTTCATCTGAGATGCCAGAGATTCTCGGTATCACAAATCGAATCGGTGTTATGTCCAATGGACGTCTTGCTGGAATCGTTAATACAAAAGAGACAAATCAGGAAGAACTCCTGAGACTCAGCGCAATGTATTTGTAATCGGAGGGGTTAGACATGAGTCAAAATAACGAAAAATTAGGGGCAGAGGTTCTCTCTGTTGATCAAGAAGAAAGCCTACTAAAACCAATTACGGACCACGTAGGTAAGATTCAAGCACAAATTGATGAATTACGTAAAGATGGAACAGATAAAACTGTTGAACTATTGAATGTAATTCAGATGACAAAGAATGATAAGAGCTTATCAAAGGGTGAAAAGGAAAACCGAATCGCCGAGGCCAAGAAGGAATTAGAGGCTGCTCAACAGGTTGAAAAAGCAAATAAACCTGCTGTTGATAAGTTAATCAATGAAGGTGTTTCATATTTAAATCAACATTTTGAAAAGGAATACTATTCAAAAGTTGTCGCAAGTTGTGTTGCAGAAAAGTCTCTTGCCGCAAAGAGATATAGTGATTTATTGGTTGAAATAAAGAATGTACACACACAGAATCTTTCTAAGATTTCAGGGAATGACGCTGATGCTAAACAAGAAATCAAAGATGAAAACTATGTATACAAAAACAAAGTCTTTGATGCGAAATTAACATATCAAAAAGAATTACAGGCAATTAAAGATCGTAAACATGAAGCGTTTATTCAACGTTACCATTTAATCGACTTATTGAAGATGTCTAAGTTCAGTTTCGCTGAAACACAGGCGCAGAAGATTGAACATTACCTTTATACATTCAACCGCAAGGATTGGTTATTACGTAATGGTTTATATCTAGTAATCATTATTGTATTTATTGGTTTGGGTATCGTTACTCCAATTATCAAGAAGACTCCTTTATTTACAGTCAATAACATTTTAAATATCTTACAGCAGGCATCTCCAAGAATGTTCTTGGCATTAGGTGTAGCTGGTGTATTGATGCTTGCAGGTACTGACTTATCTATTGGACGTATGGTTGGTATGGGCATGGTGGCTTCTACAATCATCATGCATAAGGGTATTAACACTGGTGCTGTATTTGGTAAGGTGTTCGACTTTACAAATCTTCCAGTTGGTCTAAGAGCAATTATGGCACTTGTTGTATGTATTATCTTATGTACAATCTTTACTTCCATTGCTGGTTTCTTCAAGGCAAAGTATAAGATGCATCCATTTATTTCTTCAATGTCCAACATGTTAATCATCTTCGGTATGGTTACATATGCGACTAAGGGTGTGTCCTTCGGCGCTATCGAAAATGATATTCCAGCGATGATTATTCCTAAGATTGGCAACTTCCCAACAATCATCTTATGGGCAGCTACAGCTGTTATTGTTGTGTGGTTTATCTGGAATAAAACAACATTTGGAAAGAACCTATATGCAGTAGGTGGAAACCCAGAAGCTGCTGCTGTATCAGGTATTGATGTATTTAAGGTGACAATCATGGCATTTGCTATGGCTGGTGTACTTTACGGTTTTGGCGCATGGCTAGAATGTAACCGTATGGTAGGTTCTGGTTCTGCTGCGTATGGACAAGGTTGGGATATGGACGCTATTGCTGCTTGTGTAGTTGGTGGTGTATCCTTCTCTGGTGGTATCGGTAAGATTTCTGGTGTAGTTGTCGGTGTAACAATCTTTACAGCGTTAACATACTCCTTAACAATCTTAGGTATTGATACAAACCTTCAGTTCGTATTCGAAGGTCTCATCATCTTAGCTGCGGTAACATTGGACTGCTTAAAGTACGTTCAAAAGAAGTAATGCAATCTGCGGAAGCTAGTAGCTTCCGCTTTTTTATATGTGGTTTCTCAGTTATAATGCAGATATGGAAATGAGCGAATTAAAAGAAAAATACTATTCTTTAGAAGATAGTTACAAACGATATATATTAGTTCAAGAGTACTTAGCAGATCACAAAGAGGATGAAGATGCGCAAGAAATGCTAGAAGTATTGACGATGCGTTATGGGAATGCAAAGCTTAGAAAGCCGGCAGATCACTTTATGCATGCATGTTTAATGATGAAAGTGATGGCAGATGAAAAGTTCGGAAGTTTTATGCTCGCAAAGAAAAAACAGGAATATCAACAATTCCTGCAAGAACTAGCAATTAACACTAAACAATCTGAGTATCTAACTGCAGAGTGGAAACATCTGGCTAGAACATATATTCACTTAAGTAAGAAGAATCATTCAAAATCCTATTTCTTCGGTATGGGAAAGCGTGATGAACAAGTGGTTGTTGGAAATGTTGGGGATGAAATCGTAAATATCTTTGTACGCTTGCCAAAGCGATTAGGATATACAAAAGAAGTTTCATCTTTGTGCAAAATTGTGATGGATACATTCCTAGAAGAGTTTCCAAACGAAGAAGAAATATTGAACAGCGCAATTAAAAAGTGAACCAGTTGGTCCACTTTTTTGGTTTAGTCAGCGATGGCAGCGTCTAATGCAATCTTCATCATATCTGTGAAGGCTGTCTGACGTTGTTCGGCTGTAGTAATTTCTGGTGATACAAAGCTATCAGAAACTGTTAATAGGCAGGCAGCGTTCTTTCCTAATACATTTGCATTTGAGAATAGAGCGAAACTCTCCATTTCAACAGCTAGGCAATGTAATTCGTTCATAACCTTTGGTAGGTAAGTAACATTCTTTTCACGATAGAATACATCAGATGAATGAATCAAACCTTCTGTAATCTTCATTCCAAGATT
Source organism: uncultured Solobacterium sp. (assembly GCA_938041275.1). Lineage (GTDB taxonomy): Bacteria > Bacillota_I > Bacilli_A > Erysipelotrichales > Erysipelotrichaceae > Bulleidia. The sequence goes on along the minus strand of CALISH010000176.1, from coordinate 19,183 downwards.
TGCTGCAGCTTTCTTAATCTTTTCATTTAATTCTCCAGATGGCTTAATTGTATCGCTTGTATTTCCACATTGTTCTCTTGCGAATGAAGAGTCGGAATAAGCAGCGTCTGCTAGAATTACATCAAATAATTTTAATTCTGGTTGGTATGCACCGGCAGAACCGATACGAATAATGTTTTCAACATCATATTCTGTAAATAATTCATAAGAATAGATACCTATTGATGGCATTCCCATTCCTGATGCCATAACGGATACTGGTTTTCCTTTCCAAGTTCCTGTGTATCCTTGAACGCCACGCACGTTATTAACTAGTACTGGATTCTCCAAGAATGTTTCAGCGATGAACTTCGCACGAAGTGGATCACCCGGCATTAAGACTGTTTTTGCGAACTGGCCCTTTTCGGCACTGTTATGTGGTGTAGACATGATTAACCCTCAACTTTCTTTTCTCTATTATACATGATTTATAGCCAATCTGTATGCATGTATCGTTTATGATCAAGTGTATAGATGGTAAAGCCATCTTCGTTGATAATGGCATATGTTCTTGGATGGTTTTCTTTTGGTAAAGAGATAGATCCAGGGTTTAAAAGTAAGATTCCATCTTTTTCGTAAGCAGTTGGAATATGTGTATGCCCTGAAAGGAAACTATCCTCCGTACTTAAGGTAGGTAGGTTGTTTGGACCATATACATGCCCATGTGACATAAAGATTTGATGTGTTCCATGGAAAAGGATATTGTAGTCAGCAGTGATTGGAAAGCTCAGTACCATCTGGTCTACTTCCGCATCACAGTTACCACGTACTGCAATAATCTTATCTTTGAATGTATTCATGATCGTGATAACTTCTTTTGGTGCATAATCACTTGGTAAATTATTTCTTGGTCCATGATAAAGAACATCACCAAGGCAGAGAATTTTATCTGCGTGATGATATGAGAAGGCCTCTTCCATTGCTTGTGCACCTGAAAGAGCACCGTGAATATCGGATACTACTAAAAACGTTTGTGAATTCGTCATATTTCATTTACCTCTGCCACTAATATTAGCATATTTTGCGTGTTATAATGTTTACAAGAAGGTACAGTATATGAAAAATAAGTGTATTGTTGTTGGAGTAACAGCAGGGATTGCTGCATATAAAATTTGCCAGTTAGTTTCTTCATTAAAAAAACAAGGAAATGAAGTTCATGTCATCATGACAAAAGAAGCAGAGAAGTTTGTGACACCTTTGACTTTCCAAACACTTAGCAATCAAAAAGTGATTACGGATATGTTTACGGTGGATTATACACCGGATGTACATCATATATCACTTGCGAAGAAGGCTGATTTATTTGTTGTGGCTCCTGCTACTGCAAATATCATTGCTAAGATTGCCCATGGCATAGCAGATGATATGTTGACAACTACATTTCTAGCAGCGACTTGTCCAAAACTGATTGTTCCTGCAATGAATACAAATATGCTAGATAATCCTATTACACAGGATAATATAGCGACATGCAAAAAATATGGCATGCATATTATGTGTAGTGGTGCAGGGTATCTAGCGTGTGGAGATGTTGGGAAAGGACGTTTACCTGAGCCGGAAGAAATCGAAGATGCGATTGCGTCTCTTGTCGAGACAGACCGTTATCTAAATGGAAGACATGTTGTAATTACTGCAGGTGCTACCCAAGAAGAAATCGATCCTGTGCGTTATATCACAAATCACTCAACTGGAAAGATGGGTTATGCTTTGGCAAAAGAAGCACGTAATGCAGGTGCCATGGTAACATTAATTTCTGGCAAGACAAATTTATCCCAACCTTATGGGGTTGATGTTGTGAATGTTATAAGCGCAGCGGATATGGCAGATAGTGTTGTTGACAACTTTGAAAAGGCAGATGTTGTAATCATGTCTGCCGCAGTTGCAGATTATACGCCGCTTGAAAAAGCAGATCACAAGATTAAAAAAGCAGATGGTGATTTGTCCATCTCTCTAAAACGCACACAGGATATTCTTCTAGAAATCGGAAAGAAGAAACGTGAAAATCAGGTCGTGATTGGCTTTGCGATGGAAACAGAGAATTTATTAGAAAACGCGGCAAAGAAACTACAAGAAAAAAATGCGAACTATATTATCGCAAATAGTATTCGTGAACCTGGTGCAGGTTTTGGCGTTGATACAAATATTGTAAAAATCATCTCACCGACAAGTGTAGAAGATTTAGGATTACTATCCAAAGATGAAACGGCAAAAGAAATACTGCGTCATTGCCTAAAGAAGTGAGGATAACTATGTTATTAACAATTGATGTTGGGAATACAAATATTTCCATGGGAATTCTTGATGGAGAAAATATCATTGGTCGTTATCGACTTATGACACAAACAACACGTACTAGTGATGAATATGGTTTCTTCATCACAACATTCTTAAATACATTAGAACTAAAAGCATCTGATATAACAGGAATTATCATTTCTTCTGTTGTACCAAAGTTGATGTATTCCTTAACTTCTGCAGTGATTAAATATTTACATCAGAAACCAATGATTGTAAGTAATGATATGCAGATGGATATTAAACTGGATACTGAGGCCCCTAGATCAATAGGTGCAGATCGTATTGTAAATACAACCTATGCATGGAATACATTTCATCGTTCATGCATTATCGTAGATTTTGGTACTGCAACGACATACGACTATATAGATGGACATGGTATCTTCCGCTATGTTGTAATTCAGCCAGGGTTAGGCATTAGTCTCAATGCGTTAACTTCTATGACGGCTAAATTACCAGAGATTGAAATTGTGAAACCAAAATCAGTTCTTGGCACAAATACAATTGAAGGCATGCAAGCAGGTGTTGTATATGGATATATTGGTTCTGTTGAATACATTATTAAAACAATGAAGAAGGAGCTAAATGATCCATCATGTATGGTTATAGCAACTGGAGGTCTTGGTAAGATTATCGCAAATGAGACAGATGAGATAGACGCATATGATGCGGATATTGCGTATAAGGGAATGAAGATTTTATACGATATCAATAAGGGGAGAGAATATGAAAATCTTTGATTTACATGCGGACTTAGCAGAAGCAATCAAACCTTTCTACACAGATGGTAAGACATCCATCCTTAAGAAAGATTGGAATACCCGTTTTAAACAAGGACAGATTGCATATACTTCTGCTGCAAGCTTCTTTGTGGGAACAGAAAGTTGGAAAGAAATGCAAGATGTTGTCACAAAAGTAAAGAATGATATTACTGCCTCTGGTCATAAAGTTATCTATACCAAGGATGATTTAGATGATGATCAACAAGAAACGGCATTCTTAATGACAATTGAAGGAATGTGCGGTATCCACGACGATGTTGAAGAGAAAATTCAATGGTTATATGATATGGGTAATCGTATTGGCTCTCTTTGTTGGAATGATCAAAACACTCTTGCAACAGGAAATTCTGGAGATCCTACAAGAGGCTTAACGGAACTTGGTAAGCAAGCAATCACAAAGATGAATGAACTACATATGATTGTGGATGTATCTCATGCTAATGAGAAAACATTCTGGGATATTCTTTCCTGTTCAACCCAACCAATTATTGCGACACATTCAAATGCGAAGGGTCGTTGTTTTGTAGAGAGAAATTTAACGGATCAGCAAATTCGTGCAATCGCAAGTAAAGATGGATTGATTGGTATGAATGCATGTTGTTCATTTATTCATACAGAACAACAAAAACAAGATGCATTACATCTTGCAAAACATACAAAATATATCGCAGATCTTGTTGGAGTGAAGCATGTCGCATGTGGATTTGACTTTGGTGAATATTATAATGATGGTGAGGAGCACAATATGTACGGACCTTCCCAAGCACAGAATTTTATCAAAGCGTTACAGCGTGTAGGATTTACAGCAGAGGAAATTAAAGATATTGCATATCGCAATGTTCTACGCTTCCTAAGAAAATATATGTAAAAGAAAAGCTCTTGTGCAATCGCACAAGGGCTTAATTACTTCCAAAGGATATCTGGGTAGATTCCTGCTTCTTTCATTTCCGCAATCTTTTCAACTACAAGCGGCTTATCTTCTTGATATGTTACACCGAACCATTGGTCCTTAGAGGAAAGTACCTTAACTGTACACTTACCATCCTTAACCATTTGACCAACAGTAGTAGGAATGACATATTCACACTTCATTGGGTTTGATGCGAGGTTTGCATGAATGAATTCATCAAAGTATACATCCATGTCATCGAATACCTTAGGTGTAAATCCCCAGAAGTTCATAGAAACTAATGCGTTAGGATCCATTTCTTTCCAAGTGCCATTGTCATCGTAAACGACTTTGCCATCTTTACGGGCAATCTTCTGTACTTCAACAATACTTGTTAAGTTGCCATTTTCGTCTTCTTGGCAAACGCCACGAGTAACTGTTCCATGGTCTGTAAGAGTGTTATTTGCGGCATAACCAACCATTGCGTAATGGTCATCACTTACTTCTGTTGTTAGGAAGTTATAGATAACTTTATAAGCGTCCTTACCATAGAAATCATCTGCGTTGATAATCGCAAATGGTCCATCAACGACACCCTTGCATGCAAGTAATGCATGTGTTGTACCCCATGGCTTTTCACGACCTTCAGGTACCACAATATCAGATGGAACATTATTGATGTCCTGATAAGCAAACTTCACGTTCATTCCCTTAGATACGCGGTTTGTTAATGCAGTATGGAATGCTTGTTCATGTTCACGACGGATGATGAGAACAACATTCTCAAATCCTGCCTCTTTTGCGTCATAGATAGAAAATTCTATGATTGGCTCACCATGGCTTCCAACTCCATCAATTTGTTTCATTCCACCATAGCGGCTACCCATTCCAGCAGCCAAAATAACTAATGTAGGTTTGTTCATTCTTAATCCCTTTCAATTTTTATTACTTGAATAATTATATCACGTAAGCACTTTCATTAATTCCTAATTTTTCATAAAATAGTAAAGAAAGAGGTTGCCTATGAGAGAACTAGTACTAGCTTCACAAAGTCCACGAAGAAAAGAGTTATTAGAGAAAACTGGATTTTCATTCATCTGTGATCCAGCAGATATTGATGAGTCAATTGATTTACAAGCAGATCTTATCGAGGAAAGTAAGAATTTATCTTATCGCAAAGCAAAGACAGTTTTAGAAAGACATCCTGATTCTATCGTGATTGGCAGTGATACTTTGGTGTTATGTGATAACCAAGTCATGGGAAAACCAGAAGATGATGCAGATGCTTTTCAGATGTTAAAGAAGCTTCAAAATCATAAGAGCCAAGTTCTAACCAGCTTATGTATCATTAGTAAAAAGAAATGTTTTACATATGCGTGTATCACGGATGTATATTTCTCAAAAATGAGTGATGAAGAAATCTGGAATTATATTCATACAGGGGAAACAGCGGATAAAGCAGGAGCCTATGCAATCCAAGGATTTGGTGGTAGATACATCAAAGAGATTCATGGGGATTATTATGCCATTATGGGCCTACCTTTACAGGTTGTTTATGATGAGTTGAAAAACAGTACTGATTATTGATTTTTAGGTGTAGTTTGTTATTATATAAAGGCTATGCCGCTTTAGTATAGTGGTAATACGCATCCATGGTAAGGATGAACGAGCAGTTCAATTCTGCTAAGCGGCACTTTATAGAGACAAAGCCTTATTTTAAGGGCTTTTTCTTTATTGTGGCCTACAATTTGGCACCATTTAAAAAGTATTTTCCATAAAGCTGATTTATTAAGAAGAAAATGACATGTATATATTTAGGTAGTACAATGAGATAACAGTTGACGACAATAAACTAAATGTATAAAGGGGATGATTACATGATATTGATATTTCCTGATGAAATAAAAAAAACTCGAAGAGATTTACAAACCATATAGGGTCAACGGTAAATTTAAAGAAGATGCGCCACAGGAAGCGATAGATGCTTTTGGAAAATAGCAAGAATGGATTCATGAACAATATCGAAAAGCAGGTATGGAATAAATATATCAATGAGAATTGATTGCTTTTAGCAAGCCCTAACAGGAGCTTTTTTTGATAATTTAAATAAATGATATGCAAAGTTTTCAAGCTTTAAAAATGAAAAAGTGAGAATGATTTCAGAGAATAAAAATAGTGATTTTCACGATTTAAAATAAGGGGGTTTTTACATAAGGAATTCTGGGAAAAAGTTGGGCATTCAGATAGAAAAATAATTCTTTTCTTATTATGCTATTGAAAGACAGAATTCAGTGGAGGTAGAAGTTGTGGATAGGATAGTAAAACGTAACGGACAAGTTGTTCCATATGATGGAGCTAAGATTGTTTTAGCGATAGAAAAATCGTTCCTAAGCGTAAAAGAGAGTGTTGATCAAGCATATCTTTCTGACTTATTAGAGCAGATTGAAGCGCAATTTGACGGCCGTCAAGAAGTTGATGTTGAAGAAATTCAAGATACTGTCGAAAAAATCTTGATGAAGAACGAAAAGTACAACGTCGCAAAGAGTTATATCTTATACCGTGAAAAGCGTACACAAATGCGTAATGATCGCCTTGAGTTGGTAAAACTAATCGGTGATGACGAGTTGGAAGATGTTTTGGTTGATATCCAAAAGTCTTATCCAGACTATGACTTAAAGAGATTGTATGAAAAATTCTCTACAATGTCTAAAGAGGGTCAGTCTCTGAAAGATAGAATCGCATTATTAACTAGAAGTTCTGCTGAACTTACAACTAAAGAAGAACCAAACTGGGAAAGAATTGCTGGACGTTTACTTAGTTACAGTATTGCTTGTGATTTAAAAACTACTGAAGAAAAACTTGGTCTAACAAGTTTCTACCAGAAGATCTCCTATATGATCGAACAGGGATTATATGGAGCATATATTTTAGAAAACTATTCTCATAAAGAAGTTGATGAAATCGCAAGCTTAATCGACAATACACGTAATAACTTATTCACTTACAGTGGTTTGGATTTATTATCTCAACGTTATTTGATTCGTAGCCATCAACATGTTCTATTAGAATCATCACAAGAAATGTATATTGGCATTGCAATGCATTTAGCGATGAAGGAAACAAATGATCGTATCGGTTGGGTTAAGAAGTTCTACGATATGATGAGTTTACATAAGGTAACAATGGCAACCCCAACACAGGCAAATGCGAGAAAGCCATATCATCAGTTATCAAGCTGTTTTATTGATACTGTTCCAGATTCATTGGATGGTATTTATCATTCCATTTCTAACTTCGCTGATGTAAGTAAGTTCGGTGGTGGAATGGGTATGTACTTAGGTAAGGTTCGCTCCCGTGGTGGATCTATCCGTGGTTTTGAAGGTGCATCTGGTGGTGTTATCCGCTGGATTCGTGTTATCAACGATACTGCGGTTGCGGTTGACCAACTTGGTGTAAGAGCTGGTGCTGTAGCGGTATATCTTGATGTATGGCATAAAGACTTACCTGAATTCTTACAGTTACGTACAAACAATGGTGATGACCGTATGAAGGCACACGATGTATTCCCTGCTGTATGCTATCCAGATTTATTCTGGAAGATGGTGAAGGAAGATATGAATCAAGATTGGTATCTTCTTGATCCGCATGATGTCCTCATGGTTAAGGGTTATTGCTTGGAAGACTTCTATGGCGAAGAATGGGAAAAGAGATATTGGGAATGTGTACATGACAACCGTATTTCTAAACGTGTTCTAGTCTTAAAGGAAGTTGTTCGTTTAATCTTGAAGTCTATGGTAGAAACAGGAACACCATTTGCCTTCTATCGTGATGCGGTTAACCGTGCTAACCCTAATAAACACAAGGGAATGATTTATAGTTCTAACCTCTGTACAGAAATTGCACAGAACATGTCTGAAGTGAAGCAAGTATCTCGTGTTATTAAGACAGAGGATGGTGATGAAGTAATTGTTACAACAACAAAACCAGGTGACTATGTTGTATGTAACTTAGCTTCATTATGTTTAGGTAATATTAATGTGAAAGACCCTAAGGAAATCGAAGAAGTTACTGCGACGGTGGTACGTGCACTTGATAATGTAATTGATTTAAACTTCTATCCATTACCAAATGCACAAGTAACAAACCACAAGTATCGTTCCATTGGGCTTGGTGTCAGTGGTTATCACCACATGCTTGCAAAGAATCACATCATGTGGGAAAGTGAAGAACACTTGAAGTTCGTAGACGAAGTATTTGAAAATATTGCGTATGCGTCTATTAAGGCAAGTAATGCGTTAGCGAAGGAACGTGGAAGTTATCAGTACTTCGAAGGCTCTGAATGGGAAACTGGAGTATACTTTGATCAACGCGGATATGATTCTGCACGATGGAAAGAACTTAAAGAAGAGGTACATGCAACAGGTATGCGTAATGCATATGTATTGGCAGTCGCTCCAACAAGTTCTACATCAATCTTAATCGGTACTTCAGCGGGACTTGATCCAGTTATGAATCGCTTCTTCTTAGAAGAAAAGAAGGGTTCTATCTTACCAAGAACTGCACCAGAATTATCTGCGGATACATATTGGTACTATAAGACTGCACATACAATTGACCAGACTTGGTCTGTTAGAGCTGCTGGTATCCGTCAGCGTCATATCGACCAAGCGCAGAGTTTTAACTTATGGATTACAAATGACTATAAGATGAGTCAGTTATTACAGTTATATGTACTAGCGTATGATTGTGGTGTTAAGACTATCTACTACACACGTTCTAAGGCATTAGATCCTGAAGATTGTGAAAGTTGTTCCGCATAGGAGGTAGAAACATGCAGACAGATCAGATTAATCGTAAACCGTTATTCAACCCTGAGGGAGATATTGATGTACGTAATCGTCGTCTTATCAACTTCAATACAACAAATATCAATGACTTCAATAATATGAAGTATAACTGGGTATCTGATTGGTACCGTCAAGCGATGAATAACTTCTGGGTTCCAGAAGAAATTAACTTGAATCAAGATAAGTCGGACTATCCACGTCTGAATCTTGCTGAAAAGACAGCGTATGATAAGATTTTGAGTTTCTTAGTTTACTTGGATTCTCTACAATCTGCTAACTTACCAAACATTTCTCAGTACATTACTGCAAATGAAGTTAACTTATGCTTATCTATCCAGACATTCCAAGAGTGCATTCACTCCCAATCTTATAGCTACATGCTTGACTCCATCTGTTCTCCAGAACAGAGAAATGATATCCTCTATCAGTGGAAGACAGATGAGCACTTATTAAAGAGAAATGAATTTATTGGCGAACTCTATAATGAGTTTGTTGCCAAGCAAGATAAACAATCTTTCTTGAGAGTATGTATTGCAAACTTTATCCTAGAGGGTGTTTACTTCTACTCTGGATTTATGTTCTTCTACAATCTTGCAAGAAATGGTAAGATGCCAGGAAGTGTACAGGAAATTCGTTACATCAATCGTGATGAATCAACACACTTATGGTTATTCCGTAATATCTTGGTAGAGTTACAGAAGGAAGAACCAGAGTTATTTACACCGGAAAATATCCAGATGATTCGCGATATGATGAATACTGGTGTTGAACAAGAAATTGCATGGGGACACTATGTAATTGGTGATGAAATTCCAGGCTTAAATAAGCAGATGGTTACTGATTATATCAAGTATTTAGGTAACACACGTTTTGCGACATTAGGTTTTGGTAATCTATATGAAGAGTATGCTGAGGAACCTGAATCCATGAAGTGGGTAAAACAATACTCAGACGCAAACATGGTTAAGACTGATTTCTTTGAAGCCAGACCTTCCGCATACGCCAAGAGTGGTGCAATTGAAGATGATCTATAAGGTCATCTTTTTCTTTTGGTGGGGGCTATAGTGAGCATGGTGGTGTGTGGTATAATAGGAGCATATTTGAAAGGGGATATGTTAAATGTCAACCTATAACTTATCATCATTGTGGGACAAGTTCTTAACTTTCAGTACGACAGTTATCGATATAGTAGTAATTTGGATGATTATCTTGGCTGCTTTACGCATTGTTCGTGGTAAGAGTAGCACCATGCAGATATTTAAAGGTATTATCTTTGTCATCATCGTAGATGTACTTGCTAAGGTCATGAATCTTAAAACTTTGCAGTTTTTAACAAATATGTTTATTAACTGGGGATTTTTAGCAGTTATTATTATCTTTCAGCCAGAAATCCGTACAATTCTAGAAAGACTAGGTAAGAGTAGTTTCTTCTCTAGAATGAGTTCACTCAGTGGGAATGAGAAGGAAAAACTTGTAGACAATATTGTGACGGCAGTACGTTTATTGAGTGCCGATCAAACGGGTGCGTTGATTTCTATTGAAAAATCGCATCCTTTGGATGATTTTATTGCGACTGGTACTCGTTTGAATTCTGATGTGACCGCAGAACTTTTAACGTCCATCTTTGTTACTTCGACGCCACTGCATGATGGAGCAGTTATTATCCAGGGTGATAAGATTGCTTGCGCAAGTGCATACTTCCCACCGACAACAGCAGATATTCCATCTCGCTATGGTTCAAGACACCGTGCTGCGATTGGCATTAGTGAAATTACAGATGCGATTACAATTGTTGTATCCGAAGAAACAGGAAACGTATCTATTGCAGAAGGTGGTAAGTTGACGGCTGTAAATGAACAACAATTACGTAAATATCTAACACATATCATCGTTGGTCAAACTGAAGAAAATGGTGAGGATGACGATGATGAAACGATCATTGAAGCAGATGTACATGAACTTCAGACAAAGATGGATGATACACCAGCTGCGAATGAAGAGACAATCCTTGAAGCAGGTAAGATTACTGCAGAAGAAGTCATTCCGGCTGAACAAAATGATACATCTGTAAATCATAAACATGCATTACAGGATGTACATGAAGCAGCGGATGCGGCTGCGAAGGCGGCTTCAATAAAGCTTCCTCATAAGAAGAAGCGCCCAACACCAAGCTACCCAACACACGATAAGATGAATCATAAACAATCAGATACCTCTGATCATAAGCAAGGAGGTGAACGATAATGGCAAATAAGAAGAAACATCACATGGATCATAATAAGCTTGAACTTGCAAAGCATCTTGCAAATCAATCAAAGCGTATATCAAGCCAGTATGATCGATTTGTACAGAAGATTATCCATTTCATTCACTATGCATCTACTGGGATTGATCGTGTATTATTCAATGCAAAGTACGCAAAAGTTGTATCGTTAATCTTGGCAGCACTTTTATATGTTGTTGTAAACTACAATGATATTACTTCACTATATAAGACATCACTCAAGACAAGCCGTACAGTTCAAAATGTTGCGGTATATGTACAATACGATACACAAGAGTATGAGATATCAGGAATTCCTACAACAACCGATGTTACGATTACAGGGGATGCGACAAGCGTTACTGCCGCAAGTACTACAAATGGTAAAGTTGTTGCGGATTTAACAAATCTAAGTGAAGGAACACATGCAGTAACATTGATTGCGGAAGGATTTGGGGATTCTGTTAGTACGATCGTTAACCCATCGAATGCTGTTGTGACAATCAAGAAGAAGGTTACACAACAATTCGCTATCTCTTATGACATTATTCATCGTGATAAGATGGATGGTATTTATAATGTTGGTACTCCTCAATTTGCGTCTTCAGTTGTAAATATTCGTGCATCACAGGATACATTAAATCAAATTGCTTTTGTAAAGGCACTTATTGATGTATCCAATCAAGTTGCAGACTTCGAACAAGATGCCAAGCTAGTTGCCTACGATGCGAATGGTCAAATTGTAAATGTAGATATTGAACCTCAAACCATGCATGTATATGTACCAGTTACTTCGCCAAATAAGACGGTTCCTATTGAAGTGAAGATTAAAGGTACACCTGGTGATAATCAGGCTGTCGCCTCAGCGGTAGCTGATAAACAGACTGTTACAATTTACGGTACTGAAAGTGCATTGCTCGATGTTGATAAAATAACAGTAGAAGTTGATGTATCGAATCTTACAAAGGATACGACGGTATCGCAAGATATTGTATTACCTACCGGTATTACATCAGCAACTGTTTCGACGATTAGTGTCGATGTGAAGTTTGGTGCAGGAACAACAAAGACAATTAGCGGTGTTCCAATCAACTACAAGAACAATGTGCATAACTACAAAGCTACACAATCAGACAATATTACTACTATGGATGTGGAAGTATTTGGTACACAAGAGAACATCAGTAAGATTAATGAAAACGATATTTATCTATACATTGATATGTCTACAGCAGAGCCTGGCTTGCATGAATTTGAAGTGAAGGTAGAGCAACCTACAACAGGACTTGTAAAGTACAACTTGAAAAACAATAAACTTACACTCACAGTTTTAGGTGATCAAAATACCCAACAGAAAGAGGGAGAATAACGAATGGGACGATATTTTGGTACGGATGGAATCCGTGGAAAAGCAAATGAAGTATTAACAGCAGAGAGGGCCTTCCAGGTTGGAAGATACCTGGGATACTATTTTAGTAAAGAAGGAAAGAATAAAATTGTAATCGGTAAGGATACAAGACTATCTAGTGATATGTTTGAAAATGCACTAGCAGCTGGTATTACTTCTGAAGGTTGTGATGCATATCTAGCAGGATACTGTCCAACACCAATGATTTGCCTTTTAACAAAGGAGAATGGATTTGCGTGTGGTGCGATGATTTCAGCCAGTCATAATCCTTTCTACGATAATGGTATTAAAGTATTCTCAAATGATGGCTTCAAGTTATCCGGTGATATTGAAGGCCTAATTGAAGACTATATTGATGGCAAAGTTACAATTCCATATCGTACAGATAGTGAAATTGGTAAGGTAATTGCTTACCCACAAGGAATTGAAATTTACTTAGATTGGATTGTAAAAGAATATCCATTAGATTTAAGTGGATGGAAGATTGCGATTGATTGTGCAAATGGTTCTTCATCATTTACAGCTAAGAAGGCACTTGAAAGATTAGGCGCTGAAGTAACAGCGTTTCACAATGAGCCAAATGGTATCAACATCAATACAAAGTGTGGATCTACACATCCTGAACTATTCTGCGAAGAAATGAAGAAGGGTAACTATACTGTTGGCTTAACATTTGATGGTGATGCGGACCGTCAGATTATGGTTCGTCCAGATGGAGAACTTGTAAACGGTGACTTCATGTTATACATCGTTGGTAAATATCTACGTGACCAAAATGAGTTAACAAATAACACAATTGTTACAACAGTTATGGCAAATCTTGGTTTATATAAAGCCATGGAACGTGAAGGAATTCAAGTTGAAAAGACGCAGGTAGGAGATAAGTATGTCTCTGAAGTAATGTTCCGCGATAACTATGTTATCGGTGGTGAACAGAGTGGACATATCATCCTGAAGGAACATGCCACAACAGGTGATGGTTTATTAACAGCTCTTTCTGTACTTGAAGTTATGAAGAACACTGGTAAGGGTATTATTGAACTTTGTGATGGATTAAAGATTTATCCACAGTTACTAGTAAATGTTAAGGTTACAGATAAGACGCTAGTAATGGATGATGAGGAAGTTCAAAAATCCATCGATGAGGTAAATGAAGAACTCAATGGTAATGGTCGTATCCTGGTTCGTCCTAGTGGAACAGAGCCATTATTACGCGTAATGGCAGAGGCAGAGACAGATGAAATCTGTGAACGTCTAGTAGGCAAGGTTGCAGATATTATCCGTAGAAAATACGGTGCTTAATAGGAGTACATATGAAACAATATGATTATCTAGTTGTAGGTGCTGGATTATTTGGTGCTGTATTTGCCCAACAGGCAAAGGAAAAAGGCAAGAAAGTTCTTGTTATTGATAAGCGTCCACATATTGCTGGTAATATCTACACAAAGAAGGTAGAAGGCATAGATGTACATGAGTATGGTGCACATATTTTTCATACGAATGACAGAGAAGTTTGGAAGTACATTACACAATTTATCGAATTCAATCGTTTCACGAATTCACCAGTTGCCAATTACCATGGTGAGTTATATTCTTTACCATTTAATATGTACACATTTAATAAAATGTGGGGTGTTGTAACACCAGAAGAAGCGATTCACAAAATCGAAGAACAGAAGAAAGCCGCAAATATTACAACAGCATCAAATCTTGAAGAACAGGCAATCTCACTTGTTGGAACAGATATCTATGAGAAACTAATCAAGGGATATACGGAAAAACAATGGGGAAGACCTTGTACTGAACTACCAGCATTTATCATCAAACGTCTACCAGTGCGCTTGACTTTTGATAATAACTATTTCAATGCACTCTATCAGGGCATTCCTGTCGGTGGTTATACAAAACTAGTTGAAAACCTGCTTGCAGGTATTGAAGTTCGACTCAATGTTGATTATTTTCAAGTAAAAGAAGAGTATGATGCACTTGCAGAAAAAGTGGTTTATACAGGACCAATCGATGCTTACTTTGATTATCGTTTAGGCACATTGGAATATCGTTCTGTTCGTTTTGAAAATGAACTTTTAGATATTCCGAATTTCCAGGGAAATGCGGCAGTAAACTATACAGATCGTGAAACACCATGGACACGTATTATCGAACATAAATGGTTTACATTCGGGAAAGATGAAAATGGCAACGATTTAGCTAAGACAGTCATCAGCCGTGAATATAGTTCTGAATGGAAACAGGGAGATGAGCCTTACTATCCAGTTAATGATGAAAAGAATACCACTTTATATGAGCAGTATAAGGAACTTGCTTCACACGAAACAAACATCCTTTTTGGTGGTCGTTTAGGTGAGTACAAGTACTATGATATGGATAAGGTTATTGCGTCTGCTTTAGAAAAGACTAAGGAAATATAAAAGTCAGAGTAATCTGGCTTTTTGCGTTTTAGGGCAAAATAGCAGTGTTTTTAAGCGAAAGAGAATACAATAAGACCAATAGAAATAAGAGGAACTAATGATGTCATATACAGGCTATGTAGGAACATACACATCTGAAAAGAGTGAAGGTATTTACGCATTCTCATATGAAAATCAAACGATAACAGATGTTCATTTATTTACGAAAGTACGTAATCCAAAGTATTTAGCGTGGATGAACGACTATATCGTGGCAGTATGTGATTTTGAAGAAGGATCTGGTGTTGCGGTATTTGATTTAAATGGCAATGAAATTGATCATATTGTTTTTGAAGCATTTACCTCATGTTATGTCGGTGTAAAAGACAACTTAATCTTTACAGCACACTTCCACAGTGGAGATGTAACGCTATTACGATTTGAAAATAACCATCTTGAACTGGTTCAGAGAACACACATTAAGGATAAGGCTGGATGCCATCAGGTTATCCCATACAAGGATCAATATCTTGTGCCATGTCTTTTTATGGATCAGATCAAGATATTGGATAGAGATTTTACGGTTGTGGATGAGATTTCGTTTGAAGAAGGATCAGGGCCAAGACATGCGGTATTCTCGGATGATGAGAAATATCTATATGTAGTAGGTGAATTAAGCAATCTTCTATATGTTGTAGACATGCATGCAAAGAAGATTGTAAATACAATAGAGCTTTTAGAGAATGGTTTATCACATGTTAAAGATACAGCCGCAATACGTAAGAAGGGTGATTATTTATACGTATCAACACGTACAAAAGATGTAATCACAGTATTACATGTATCTGGTAAAGATGTTAAGCGTATCCAAGTAACATCTTGTGCGGGTAAGCATCCACGTGACTTTGTGATTGTGGATGATGATATTATTGTCGCAAATCGCTTTTCGGATTCTCTAAGTGTATTACCGATTGAACATGCATACATACAGAGCGCAGTATCAACAGTAAGAATTCCAGAAGGCGTTTCTATTATTATGAGGAGAAATAAACATGAGTAATATTGGTGTAATTGGATTAGGCGTTATGGGAAAAAACATCGCCTTAAATATGTTAAATCACGGTTATGAAGTGAGTGGATATAATCGTTCTTTTGAACGTACAAAAATATTGATTGATGAAAATATCCCTAGTTTTCATGGCTTTGAAAAACTAGAGGATTTTGTGAATTCTCTTGAAAAACCACGTCGCGTATTTTTAATGGTTCCAGCAGGAAAACCAGTCGATGATGTACTTGCACAACTTTCAGAGTTGTTAGAAGAGGGAGATATCATCATGGATGGTGGTAATTCTTACTTTGAGGATACAAATCGTCGTCACAAGCAGATGGCTAGTTATGGATTGAAATATTTTGGTGTTGGTGTTTCTGGTGGCGAAGAAGGTGCCTTAAAAGGTCCAAGTATTATGCCATCTGGAGATAAAGATGCCTACGCTTCGATAGGAAAGATATTAGAAGATATCGCAGCGAAGAAAGATGGTGAACCATGTTGTACATATATTGGACCAGAAGGTAGTGGTCACTATGTGAAGATGGTACACAATGGAATTGAATATGCGGATATGCAATTACTTGCGGAAACATATTTAATTCTTAAATACACAGCTGGGTATACAAACAATGAAATTGCGGATGTATTAGAGCAGTGGAACCAAGGCGATGTACAAAGCTATCTCGTTGATATTACAGTAACTGTATTGCGAGAAAAAGATTCTGTTACTGAACATGATCTCGTAGATGTGATTTTAGATGTAGCGGGAAATAAGGGCACAGGTCGTTGGACAAGTATTGAAGCACTTCGACAAGAGTTTAATGCGTCTTTATTAACAGCAGCGTATCAAGCACGTATCATGTCTAACCAACTTGCTTTACGTGATGCTTATCGCAAGGAAAATATAAATAATAAGAAGAATGTGGATATTGAAAAAGTTCATCAAGCATATAAGTTAGCGAAGACAGTTGCTTTTGCGCAGGGGTTCAATTTATATCGTGATGCGTCTAAAAAATATAACTGGAATTTAAATCTTAAGCAGATTGCGGCTATCTTTAGAGCAGGATGTATTATTCAAGCAAAGTTATTACAGGATATCATGCATGCATATGATGATGGCGCAGATGATTTACTTCTTTATCCAGTATTTAAAAATGAAGTATTAGAAAATACACCAGCATTAAAAGAGATTGTTGTACAATCTATTGATTTACCTCTACCAGTGTTTACTGCAGCACTTACATACATCAACCAATTAACTAGTACATGTTTAGGTGCGAATATCATCCAAGGTCAACGTGATTTCTTTGGGGCACATACATATCAAAGAGTTGACCGTGAAGGGTTTGAGCACCATCAGTGGAGCAGTCATGAATAAACTAACACTTACAATATTTGGCGGAACAGGTGACTTAACATATCGCAAGCTACTGCCTGCGATGTACAACCTGTATATTAAAAATCAGCTTCCTGAGGAGTTTTTAATCACGCCAATTGGAAGACGTGATTATACAGATGCGGATTATCAAGGAATTATTGAACCGTGGATTAGTGAGTTCGCTCAGGTGAAAGTGAAAGTTGAACAACTACAAGCATTCTTTGAACACATTCATTATTTCCGCATGGATTTTACAGATAAAGCGCAATATCAGTTATTAGACCAATACTACGAAGTACATCCATCTGAAAATCATGTTGTGTATTATGCGGTAGCGCCAGATTTCTTTGAAGGAATTACAGATGGTGTTTCTACAATGAAAAACATGCATGAACCAAAGATTGTATTAGAAAAACCTTTTGGCGCAAGTTTAGAACTTGCGAAATTCCTAAGCAAGAAATTAGAGACGCTATTTGGCAGTGATCATATTTATCGAATCGACCACTATCTTGGTAAAGAAATGGTACGTAATATCCTAACGATTCGTGATGCGAATCTATTATTTAAGAATGTTTGGAATAAAGATAATATCGATAATGTCCAGATTTCAGCATTAGAAGAAGTCGGTGTTGAAACAAGAGGGAACTATTATGATCATGCAGGTGCCCTCAAGGATATGGTTCAAAACCATTTATTACAGATCATGAGTATTGTAGCAGTTGATGATCCAACAGGAAATATGAATGAACAACAACTTGCAGTGCTGAAACAACTACGTCCAGTTAGTGAACTAAAGATTCAGGATACATTGTTATTGGGACAGTATGAAGGATACAGAGAAGAGCTACATGTTGCTCCTGCATCTACAACAGAAACGTTTGCAGGATTAAAACTGTTCATCGATAATAAGCGTTGGCAAGGAGTGCCATTCTATATCCGTACGGGTAAGAAAATGGCTCGTCGAGAAATTGAGGTAAAGATTACATTTAAAAGACAACGCGAAGATGTAGATCCAAATGTACTAGTAATCAAGATTCAACCAACAGAAGGCGTATATCTTGAATTTAATATCAAGACACCAGGTGAAGATAGTATCACTAAGGCGCAGATGGACTTCTGCCAAAACTGTAATTTAATCTTTAAGTTAAATACACCAGAGGCGTATGAAAGAATGTTACATGCGTGCATGATAGGTGATAACTCATGGTTTACAAAGTGGGAGATGATTGAATACAGTTGGGAATATATCGATGCCTTAAAGCAGATGTATTCTGACGCAAATCTTTCAGTCTATACATATCCACAAGGCAGCGTAGAACCGAAAGAACTTTCTCAGTTATATCATAAAGATTTTGAACAATGGAACTAGCCTCGTAATGCGGGGCTTTTTTACATGCTATAATTGGGAAAAGGTGATATGGCTATGGTAGAAAATAAAATTGAAAATTATGCTTGGAGATGGTGTTTGGTTGGGAATATAGTTGATAAAAGATTTTATGGAGAGGAACATGAAATCAAATCTGGTATCAAGCTCTTTTTGCCTAGTACAAAAGTATACATCGCTCCACACCAATGGGGAGATGGCGGGGATAATCTTGTTGTTTTAGGAAAACCTAGACATAAAAAGGGTTTGATAGAATGCATCATTAAAAGAGAACATATTTGTAATTGGAGATTACAAAAAATCTATCCATCTAAAGTTTTGAATAGGATGAATTGTTCAAAATATCATTGATGGGGAGATGATGATGACTGGAAAGAATGTATAGAGAAGTATGCAAAAGATGTAAATAAATTTCTTTTAGATAACCCTAAAATACCTA
>CALISH010000175.1 GCA_938041275.1 uncultured Solobacterium sp. | reverse complement strand
CCCCATGTAATTTTAAAGCGGATTTTTCTAAAACCCCAAGTTATTTTACATTAGGTTTGTTTATTCTTGAATCATTGTCTCTTTTGTGTTGATATTGATAATCTGTTTATTGATTACTTCAGCACCAACATGATGTGTCAAAAGATTTGCCAGTTCATCGATAGCTTCTTGTAATTCAGCTACGCGGTTTGGTTCTACACATTCCATTGCGATAAATTCAACTGTTGTATCGTCCGTCACTTCTGTACGCTTTCCATCACGCCAGTTCCAACAACGACAGATAACACCTTCCTCATCATAGTATGCAATTTCACCTGCTAACGGTGGTTCTGGTTTATCTGAACCAATTGGCCAGAAGTCTTCTCCACCTTTCATAATACCTAAGTGTAAATCACCCTTAAAGGCTTCCATATTCTCTGCCCCAATTGGGAATGCATACTTTAATGAAATTGCATTTGTAATATCAACAGTAGGTGCGATAGAACCAACTGGTGTACCATGCAATACACGCTTTAGTAAAGCTTCAATCGAACAACGTGCACCCTTCTTTGTAGGAAATTTGGAATATGCCTCACGCCAAGTCTTTACAACCGCATTTTCTGAAATCACTTCACTGGTCAAGTACTTCTTAGCACCTTCATTTGCACTATCTAATAGTGCTTTGATTTCTGATGCCTTTTCATCATCTAAATGAATAGACTCTTGAACATTCTTTACAGCTAATACCGCAATACTAGCTTCTGGAAATATCTTCCAAAAACCTTCATCCACAATAAACTTTCTCATCGTCATACCTCTTGTACTAAAGTATATCACTTTAAAGTATCGATAATAATAGGTAGTACTTGTTTCTTGCGAGACACAATACCCTTCCCAAAATGTTCTTTATTGAGAAGATCCCCAAAAGCTTCACCAACTATATTGGATTTCTTCCCTGCCGCCAAAAAGTATGACCCTGATCCCATAGGATCAGTAAACAGTGTTAATACTAAATCATAATGTTGTGACTCTGCTGTTTCTTCCATGAATGCATGGAAGTGATCTTTGATTGCAAAGTAATCATCTTTTTTACATTGCACTTGTGCAATGGCAATTCTTGTGCCACTAATTCTAAATTCTTTAAAATCATTATAGAGCAGTTCTACATCAGTTTTATTCGTAACAGAATCTGAAGCATCCAGCATCTCTTGATATAAGTCGATAGCTTTTGTACCAGACACTTCTTCTAGATACTTCACCATTTCATGATCAAAAGTTGTAGTTGTTGGTGACTGCAGACACATTGTATCGTTAATAGCAGCACCAAGAAGAATACCTGCAAGATTCTTTGATAATTTAATATGCGATGATTTATATAAACCAGTAATAATTGCGGCAGTACTTCCTACCGTACGAGCAACTATATTAATAGGCGTTACTGTCTCAATGCCACCCATACGATGGTGATCAACAATTTCAACCACTTCACCAAACTCTAAATCGCGTACAGATTGCATCGCTTCATTATGATCAACGAGAATAAACTTCTTCTTTTCATAATGGAATAAGTGATAGCGTGAGATAGCACCTACAACTCTACCGTCTTTATCCAGAACAGGATAGGTACGATAACGCGTCTTGGCAATATGATCACTCACTTCATCTACGTACTCTGTTTCTTGGAATGTCATTACATCTGTTGTCATAACTGATTTGACAGATGGTGTTTGATAAATCAAACGTGAGCATTCAATAACGGAGTAATCCGTATGTAACATGGATACACCCTTTTCTTTTGCATAGGATAAAGTAACTTCATCTATCCAATCTTCGCCAGATACAACCACTAAAGCTGCACCCGCCTCAATTACAAAGCGCTGAATATCTGGATTATTACGTACAATTACAATAGAATTCTTATATACTTCTGGCCTATCAGACATGGAAGGCATAATCTGTACAATACCACTTGGATGATACTGTTTCGATTCACAATAATACTTGCCTTTTAGTACTCTTGCGATATTGGTTAATGTAGCAGTACTGATTAAGTCTTTCAAAGACTTACCACTTTCTGCCCAAAGCTTTGTTAAGTCAGAAACAGATAACAATCCTAAAAGTCTTTCTTTTTCATCAACGATGAAAATACCTTTATTTTTACGAGATAAAATAAGGTCTAATGCTTCTTTCATTGTTAAATCTGGGCCTGCAAGTAATGGATCATCCTTCTCTATTTCTGATAACATACATCTAGCTGTATGGATTAGCTTAGGATGTTCAAAACCAAACTTCTGTAATAAATACTGTGTTTCACTCTTTGCCTTGCCTAAAGCACATGCGATAGCATCTTGCCCTAGTTGTTGTTTCAGATGAGCATATGCGATTGCGGATACAATTGCATCACAATCCGGATTCATATGCCCTGTCACATAGAATGGTTTCATTATTTACCCAACTTTCTAATTATAGTTATCCAGCAAAACCACTTTCAGAACGATCTACTTTTTGTAAAGTAATGCCTGTACGGAATTCTGTTGGTGTCATGGCTTTAAATTTGTAAAAGTTAAGATTGAATGTCTTGATATTGTTATAACCTACAGCTACAGCAATATCTAAGACAGAATATGTTGTAGAAATCAATAATTCACTAGCTTTATTTATACGAATGAAATTCAATAATGTTTCAAAGTTCTTCTCAGAATAATAGAGTAACGAACGATTTAATTCTGAGACACTAACACCGTATTTCTCAGCCATCGTACTAGCAAGCAACTTCTCTGTATCATAGTGCTTGTAGAGATAGTTAGTTACTTCAAATGCAACATTCTTATCTGCACGATTATATCCAGATTTTACTTTGCTGTAGATTTTACGATATTTGTTTGGTGTAATCCCTACCTTTTCCACAAAGTGCTTTGATAGGTGTGAAGCATCCGCAAAACCGAGTAGAATAGCGATTTCTTCAAGTGTCATATCCGTATAAATTAAATAATCTGATGTTTTCTCAATACGAATATTATTTAACAATTTTGTAAATGTAGTACCCGTTAAATCAGTTAACTTCTTTGATAATGTTGATTCTGATATAAAGAATACTTCCGCAACCTTTTCAAGTGTTAAACGCTCTGAAGAATGGGAATAAATATAACTCAATATCGAATTCTGCATGACGGAAGCATTTTCTTCATTCACTACTTCTTCACTAGCTTTAAAGTAGCGGCGATATGCCACCATTAACTCAATAATTTTAACGAGTGAATATAAGAATGATAACGGTTTTTTAGGTTGCCTGACCAACGCGGAATCAACACCAAGTTCCTTTTGAAGGTGTGACATGATTCCATCTACGTACTTTGTTTGTTCATCGTTTAAATATACAATCGGTTCAACCGCAAGGAAATTCAAAAGGTCTACACTTTCTTCTTCCAAGCCAGGTGTTACCTTGAGCATTGTGTTAATAAACTGATAATCGTAAACGACTAGATTTAGGTGTAAAGTATCTCTTACGTCAATGATATCCGTAATTTTCCAAGGTGTAATCGCACATAGTGTATGAGGCTTTATATCATACTCCACGCCATCTACTTTGATCTTACCAACGCCTTTATTAAAGTACATAAAACGAGCAGCCTGGTGCATTAAAGCTTTGGTTGGTTTTTCGATTGCTTCATAGTCAAATGAGCAAAAAGAAATAGGATTAGTTTCCGACGTCCAGCTATCTTGAATCGTTGCTGTCTTTGTCATAAATTTAGTACCTCTGTTGTACATATCATAGCATATTTGAATAAAAGCGGAAAGTTCCGACCGTGCTCTCACACAGCCGGAACTCTATCCAAACATATTTGAGTTTTAATTATTTGATTAACATCATTGCTAATGATAGAACAACGATATTTGCGATAGCAATCGCTACAAATAACTTCATACCCCACTTCATATATGTCTTTAGTTCAACCTTAGCTGCACCTAGACCACCCATTACTACACCAGATGTTGGTGTGAAGAGGTTGATTAATCCGCAACCAGCGCAGAAGATATTGATCATAATTGAAGCGTTGAAGCCTAATGTATTTGCTAAACCACCCATTACTGGCATTGAGAATCCAGCAAGTCCTGATGTTGAAGGAACTAAGAAACTCAATACTAAGTAAATTACATATGATAGAGGAGCGAATACGAATCCCGGAACACCCATCAACATACCTGCTGCCTTGTCCAAGATCCAGAAGTCCATATGAGTAGACTTCATAACGACTGTAATACCACGAGCAACTGCGATAACAATAGCTACTGATAATAGATCCTTAGCACCGTCTAAGAATGTATCAATGAATTCTCTTTCAGACATTCTAGCCATGATAGCGATAAGAATACTTGAGAATGTAAACCAAGCAGCTAATTCAGAGAAGTACCATAGACCTAAAGGTTGCCCTGTTAAGAATGAAGTCCATCCAAGTACTGCTAAGTAAGCTTCTTCATCACCAGCAAAGTTGATGTCAATATAAGAAATCAAGGAAGCAATCATAACTGCAAATGAGATTGCAAATACGATTAATACAGCCTTATGCTTGCCAGTAAATTCTAACTTATTGCCATCATCCTTTGTAAAGTGTTCACGCATATCTTCCTGCTCTTGTAGAGAAAGAATTGTTGAGCCTTTATCAGCCTTAACCTTCTTAGCGTAAGCTAATACGAAGAAAATAGCGATTGCAAGTGATGTAAACCACAATGCAAAACCAAGAATCATAACTAATGTGTTGTCATAAGGAACGTTAACACTCTGCAATGCAGCCATAGCTGCACCAGTAGCAAATGGGTTAATTGTTGAACCTAATACACCACATCCTGCACCGAGCAATACAGTTGCAACTGCTACCATTGTATCGAAGCCAGCTGCTACTAATGCTGTAGTAATCAAAGCATAGAAACCGATTGTCTCTTCAGCCATTCCATATGTGGAACCACCAATAGAGAATAAGATCATTAAGATAACGATTAGGACTTCTTCCTTGCCGTGCATCTTCTTAACTAAGTGATAAACACCAGCTTCAAGAGCACCCGTCTTCATTACAACACCGATGAATCCACCGATAGCCATAATAAATACGATTAAGTCTGCAGCATCCACAAATCCTCTTGGGAATGCCATGAAGAAATCACTGAACTTTGCGCCGACAACCGTAACGGTTTCGCCGTTAGCAACCATGTTAACCAAGTCACCATACTTCTCAGGGTTTAAACCACTGATTAAGCTATCGCTAATTGGTTGTCCGTTTAAGAATACTGAAATTAAACAAAGTACTGCTAAAATGATAAATAAAATCGTAAACGCTGTTAAAGAGCGTTTCTTGGCTTTCACAGACATACTATCCCCCCTTCTAATTATTTAGTAATAATGGTGCCTGTTTCACCTTGTAAAGCAACTTTTGCTTTTTGTAATGATGTAATTAAAGCAGTTCCACCATGTGTGTTATTCTTAACGAATTCCATGCATGATTGAACCTTCGGAAGCATACTTCCAGGAGCAAATTGCTTCTCTTCGATATACTTCTCTGCTTCTTCCAATGTCATTGTTGGAAGTTCCTTTTGATCAGGCTTGTTATAGTTAATGCATACTCTATCGACTGCAGTTAAGATAATCAACATATCTGCACCAATGGACTGTGCTAGTAATGCACTGGAACGGTCCTTATCGATAACAGCTGCAACGCCCTTTAATCCTTGTTCTGTTTCAACTACAGGGATTCCTCCGCCACCAACTGTAATAACGATGTCGCCAGCCTTAACAAGTTGTTCAACAACCTTTAATTCAACGATACGTTGTGGAATTGGTGAAGGTACAACACGACGATATCCACGTCCTGCATCTTCTACAAATGTAAAGCCCTTTTCGGCAGCAATCTTATCTGCTTCTTCCTTAGTATAGAAGCTTCCTACTGGTTTTGTAGGTTTCGCAAATCCTGGATCATTTGCATCAACAACTACCTGTGTAACAACAGCTGCACATTCCTTATCAATGCCACGAGCCTTTAATTCCTGCTGAATAGCTTGTTGTAAATGATAACCAATATAGCCTTGGGACATCGCACCACATTCTGGGAATGGCATATATGGAGTATTGCCACCCTTTGTGCATGAGAATTCCATAGCCAGGTTAATCATTCCAACCTGTGGTCCATTACCGTGACCAACGATTACTTCATAGCCGTCCTGTGCTAAGTCAACAATAGTCTTAGCAGTATGACGAACTAATTCAAGCTGCTCTTCAGGGGTATTGCCTAAAGCATTACCCCCAAGAGCTACTACTATACGCTTTGCCATGTGATTACTTCAGAGTAGCATACATAACAGCCTTGATTGTATGCATGCGGTTCTCTGCCTCATCAAATTGTCTAGCTTGTGTGCCTAAGAATACATCATCTGTAACTTCCATAGCCTCTAAGCCATACTTCTGGTAAATGTTCTCACCAACTGTTGTGTTACGATCATGGAATGATGGTAAGCAGTGTAAGAAGATAGCAGTTGGCTTAGCCATAGCCATCAATTCCTTATTAACTTGGTAAGGACGTAAGAGCTTAATTCTTGGCTCCCATAATTCTTCTGGTTCACCCATTGATAACCAAATATCTGTGTAAAGAACGTCTGCATCCTTAGCGCCGATCTTGATATCATCTGTTAATTCGATTTCAGCACCAGTCTTGCTAGCTACTTCTCTGCACTTAGCAACAAGTTCATCTGAAGGCATTAATTCCTTAGGTCCACATGCGCAGAAGTGCATACCTAACTTAGCACAAACAATCATTAATGAGTTAGCAACGTTATTACGAGCATCACCGAAGAATGTTAACTTACGGCCTCTAACATCGCCGAATTCTTCCTTAACTGTTAAGATATCAGCCAACATCTGTGTTGGGTGATATAAGTCTGTTAAACCATTCCATACAGGAACACCAGAATACTTAGCAAGTTCTTCAACTACTTCCTGCTTGAATCCACGGTATTCGATACCATCGTACATACGACCTAATACCTTAGCTGTATCTTCTAATGATTCCTTCTTGCCCATCTGTGATGATCCAGAATCTAGGAATGTGACACCCATACCTAAGTCACGTGCACCAACTTCAAATGCACAACGTGTTCTTGTAGATGTCTTTTCGAACAAGAGAACAACCTGCTTGCCCTTTAAATAACTGTGGTCAACACCGTTAGCCTTTAATCTCTTGAATTCAGCAGATAATTCTAAGAAATATCTGATTTCCTCTGATGTAAAATCTAATAGTGTCAAAAAACTTCTTCCTCTAACATTAACGCCCATAATAGCTCCTTTTCTTTTTTCTTTTCTATTTTTATGGTTATTCGATTTTAAACTTAGTCTTCACGAACTAATGGCATGGACATACATCTTGGTCCACCACGTCCTACGCATAAGTTGGATGCTTCTAATTCTAATACTTCAAATCCATTATCCTTTAGATATTGGTTTGTAACATAGTTACGCTTGTAAACGATGATCTTACCTGGCGCAATTGTCAATGTATTAGAACCATCGTTCCACTGTTCACGTTCAGCTGCTAATGGATCGCCAGCTCCGCAAGGGAATAAACGAACCTTATCTAAGCCCATGAACTTAGCAAGAATATCTTCTAACTTACCTGTATGCTCTTCGATATGAACATCATGATTTGCACGATCAGCTGTTAATGCAAATACTTGTAATGTTCCCATGATACCTGGGTGAATTGTAAATGCATCAGTATCAATCTGTGTAAATACTGTATCTAAGTGCATGAATGCACGTGAATTAGGAATATTGAAAGCTAAAATTGTCTCAATCTTATTTCCTTCGTTTTCATAGAACATCTTCATAGCTAAGTCCTGAATAGCTTCAGCCTGTGTTCTCTGTGAAATACCGATGAATAAGAGTTTTTCATTAACGTTTAATACGTCTCCACCTTCGATATGGAAGTGGTTGTTACGTCCATATAAATCTGGAACATTTCCAGCATATTCTGGATGGAATCTGAAGATGTAATCTGCATAGATTGTTTCACGATTTCTTGTTACAGAATACATTCTGTTAATAACTGCACCATTACCTACAGAAGCGAATGGGTCGCGTGTAAAGTATAGGTTTGGCATTGGGTTTACTAATAAGTGTGAGTTAGTCTCAAGACGGTCAACTAAGAAGTTTGTGTGGATCTCACCAATTTCTCTAAATGTGATACCAGCCATAGTCTTTAGAACTAATTCCTTATTGTTTGTAAACTTAGCTAAGTAATCCTTAATAATCTTATGATATTCAGCTGTATGAACACCTGATTCAACTAACCACTGATCAAGGAACTGTTCCTTAATTTCTGGGTGAGCATCTAATGTTTCAGCCATTAAGTCTTCTAGATAAACAACTTCTACGCCATTGTCGCGTAAAATCTTTGCAAAACGGTCATGTTCAACCTGTGCTTCGTAAAGATCAGGAATATCATCAAATAATAATTCTCCTAATGTATCAGGTGTAAGATTTAATAATTCTTCTCCTGGCCTGTGTAATAAAACCTTTTTGAGTGTTTTAATTTCACTCGTTACATGAATGTTAGACATTTGCTTTCCTCCTATTGTCTTTTCATTGAGGCTACATATCGCGCGCATGATATGTAACCGTTTTCAAATCTATACTATTATTGTACACATATTTTTTTCTATAATTGGAAACATATTGCCTAAAATTTTGTATTTTTTTGTAAACATCATCTCGCTTTTCTTGTTGAAAATTAACTTCAATTTCACAAGAAAGGACCCCTATATCAAACTATAGGGGTCCTATATATCGTTCTTGTTCTTCAGTTACATTGATTCAGGCGCTTCTACACCAACAAGGTTTAGAGCGTTCTTCAATGTAATCATTGTAGCCTTCACTAAGCCTAAACGTTGGTTTGTTAACTCAGGATCTTCTGGGTTATTTACACGTGAACTGTTGTAGTAGCTGTGGTAAACCTTAACAAGAGAAATGATGTATTCAGTAATCTTGTTTGGCTTTCTGCTTGCTGCTGCATTTGCAACTTCAATTGGGAATTCACTGATGAGCTTCATCAACTGTAATTCCTTCTCATCACTGAGACGATCATAAGTAGCTACCTGCGTGAATGCAGGAATCTTAGGATT
Source organism: uncultured Solobacterium sp. (assembly GCA_938041275.1). Taxonomy (GTDB): domain Bacteria; phylum Bacillota_I; class Bacilli_A; order Erysipelotrichales; family Erysipelotrichaceae; genus Bulleidia. Next base: position 5,318 of record CALISH010000175.1, on the reverse strand, counting down.
GTTCATAATGGAATGCATACGGGAATATGCATACTGTGCATAGAATACAGGGTTGTTGTTATCTTTAGAACGAGCTAACTTCATATCGAAATCCATATGAGTCGCAACGTCCTTGGAAACGAAGAACCAACGAGCAGCGTCAACACCTACATCTTCGCAAAGTTCACGAATTGTAATTGCGTTACCTGTACGCTTGGACATCTTCACTTCCTTACCATCCTCAACCATACGTACCATCTGGATGATATCTACCTTAAGTACATCTGGATAACCTAATGCTGTTAAAGCAGACTGCATACGTGTTACGTAGGAATGATGGTCAGCACCCCATAAGTTGATCAAGTGGTCATAACCTCTTTCAATCTTATAGATGTGGTTAGCGATATCTGGTGTTAAGTAAGATAATGTTCCATCACTCTTACGTAATACACGGTCCTTATCATCACCATATTCAGTACTCTTAAACCATAGCGCACCATCTTTTTCATAAGTTAGGCCCATATCAGCCATCTTTGTTAAACAATCATTGATACGCTTACGATTGTTCTCATAGAAGAATGTTTCATGTTGGAAGTTTTGGAAATCACAACGATATAGTTTTAAGTCATCCTCAATCTTCTTTAATTCTAACTCGACACCTGTCTTCTTGAAGTATTCAAGACGTTCAGCAGGATCAGCATTCAACCACTTATCACCATCTTTTTCAGCAATTTGATTTGCAATGTCAATAATATCCTGTGCATGATATCCATCTTCTGGAAGTGGATATTCTTTTCCAAAGTGTTCAAAGTAACGAGAAATTAAGGATTCACCTAACATCACAATCTGGTTACCAGCATCGTTAACATAGAACTCTCTATAGTTGTTATAACCACTTGCTTCGTAAAGACGTGAGATACAGTCACCCCAAGCAGCGTTACGAGCATGTCCACAGTGTAAGTCACCTGTAGGGTTAGCGGATACCCACTCAACCAATACATTCACACCTGCACCAGTGTTATTCTTACCATAATCATCACCTGCGTTGATAACAGTATTAATCACTTCAGCTAAAGCATCTTTCTTTAAACGGAAGTTGATAAAGCCTGGCTTTACAACTTCAATAGAAGAAGCTTCTGTGTAAATTTCCTTTAACTTTTCAACGATAGGTCCAGCAATATCTAATGGACTCTTATGCAATGTTCGGGAAAGGCGCATAGCTACACTAGTTGAATAGTCTCCCATCTTTGGATCGCGTGGGGTTTCAACAATCAATATTGAATCATCTGCGTCAATATCGTACACTTGCTTCACTGCCTCACGGACAGCTGAACTAATTTTGCTTTCAAAATCACTCATCTTTTTGTCCTCCCTCATTTGATAGCATAAATATCCTAATAAAAAAACCGCTTGTAGCGGGCTTTTTTTAAATGGCGCGCCGAGCAGGAGTCGAACCCGCAACCTTTTGATTCGTAGTCAAATGCTCTATCCAGTTGAGCTATCGGCGCATTCGGTGTTATCACCTTGCTTTTTAATAGTATTCCATTCCCCTAGAAAATACAAGCCTTTTTCAGAAAAAAGTATTGTAAAATCAATGAAAAAATAGCACTTGTGAAATACATGCAAGCACTATCAAATAATTGTTTCAAATAGACGCACTGCGGCAGGAATAATTTCATCATCAAACACATATGAATCATGATGTAAAGAAGGACAAGTACCCATACCAACAAAGAAAAACATACATGGTGCAAACTTCTTATAATAGCCAAAATCTTCACTAGCACGAATTGGTTCAGATAATTCTTCAACCTCAAGACCCACACTCTTTAATTTCCTAACAGTTTTATCTACTAGAGATGGATCTGTGTAATTTTCATCAAAGCGGTCAAACTCTTCAATCCTTACTTCAAACTTCCCTTTTAATCCTTCAAAATAAGAGCGAACATATTCTTCTAATACAGCTAGCTCATTTTCTTTGGCCGCACGTAACGTCAAACAAATTTCCCCATTTGCTGGTGAGATACCAAAGTTCAAACTACCCACATTCATATGGATAATTGTTATCATCGCAAGTGAACTGAAGTGATAATTACCAAATGTAAATGGTTGAAATCCCGTCTGCTTTGCTAGAGGTTCAATCGATTTTGCAAATGCAGATAAAGCGTATACCGGATTCAGTCCTTTCTCAGGTTCTGAGGCATGGCTTTGTACTCCCGTTAAAGAAATACGGTATCCAACCGATGCACACATGACTGTCTCTGGTCGATAGTAAATCACATTCTTTCTTAAGTTAGGCATATTATGCAAGCCAAAAATTTTATCCACATGATATTTTTCAAATAATGGTTTGCAGATAGCAGCACCACTACCATTTTCTTCAGCTGGTTGAAAAAGATAGATAACATTATACTCACTTTCTCTATCCTCTTCTTCTAGCATCACCCCCAGCAAAATTGCAGTATGTCCATCATGACCGCAGCCATGAAACGGTGTATTTGAAGAATTCATTATCGCATCATGATCCGCACGTAATACAATCGTCTGCTTAGTAGGTTGATATGGCTTCATACAATACAGCCAATCCCCTTCATCAAACACGAGATAGCCAGGCATATTTTGTGCAATAAATTCTTTGATTAATTTTCGTGTAATTATTTCGTGATTAGACAATTCTGGATGCTCATGTAATACATGGCGAAACGCAATAATCTTTTCAAGATTTTCCTGTTTCATACAGATACTCCTTTGCGCACTTCTATCATTGATTCTATGCCTAAATATGTTTGATTACAAATCTCACAATATCATCATTTTTCTTGAAGTTTATCAACTACCTTTTGCATATCATCTGGTAATTTGCATTCTATCTTTATCTGCTTCTTTGTTTTAGGATGGATAAACTCTACTTTCCAACAATGTAATGCTGGTCGCTTCATCGCATGCATACTGCCACCATAGAGACGATCACCAATCAGTGGATGTCCAAAATAAGCCATACCTGCACGTATCTGATGTAATCTTCCAGTTTCAATATGAACTTTAATCAGAGAGAAGAAATTACCCTCGATAATCACTTCATAATTGGTAATACAATTTTGACCATCCACGGTCACACTTCTTCCACGTATTCCCTTCTCTTTTCCTAAGGTATACGTTAAAGCCCCACTTTGTACTTCAAACTTTCCTTTTACGATAGCCAAGTATTCTTTATGTAATAATTGTTCCTGGCGAGCAGAAGCCAGCAAAGCTGCCATCTGTTTTGTTTTTGCATATACAACAATGCCTGAAACACCTTTGTCTAAGCGTCCAACTGTTCTAACTGTAAAGTTATCATCTTGATAGTAGCGTTTTAAAATAGACCCCATATCATCATCAAAATGTTCTGCACTCGCATGACTTGGAATTCCAGCAGGTTTATTCACTACAACAATCTCAGTGTCCTCATAGAGGATGATTGGTTTTGATTCTAACTGCGGTTCTTCTGTCCGTATAGTCACTAAATCGTTTGTATGTACCTCTTGTGTCAATCTGCACTTTTCATCATTGAGATAAATCGAACCAGACACATGAAATCTACTTATCTCACGGCGTGAAAAACCCATCTGCTTAGATAAGATATTCTTAACAAGAAGACCATCTTCACTTGATTTAATTTTCTTTTGTTTCGCGATTTTCATGTTCAAATTATAACGCAAATTAATCTCTAATCAAAAGAGAGAATGCTATTGTATAATCATTGTTGAGAGGTACGTTATGCTAAAAATTAACCAGATTCGTTGTGAAGTTGGAGAGACATTTTCGATTCATCACATCGCAAAGAAATTACGCTGTTCCATTCATGATATTCACTCCTTTGAAATCGATCGTGAATCCATCGATGCTAGAGGTAATGACCTACACTATTCCTATAGTGTGTATGTGTCTATTAAAAGCGAAGATAAATATCTCAAAAACCACGATGTAAAAAAAGAATCAAAAGAAGTATATGTTCTTCCAACAACCACAAAGACTCCAAGCCAAAGACCAATCATCGTAGGATTTGGCCCTAGTGGTATGTATGCTGGTCTAATCTTAGCAGAAGCGGGTTTAAAACCAATCATCATCGAGCGTGGTCAAGCAGTTGAACAACGTACCAAAGATATCAACACATTCTTCACCAAAGGTAAACTTTTAGAATCATCAAACGTACAGTTTGGTGAAGGTGGTGCTGGTACGTTCTCTGACGGGAAACTTACAACACGCATGAAGAATATACGTGTTTCTAAAGTATATGAAGAATTTGTAGAAGCTGGTGCTAACCCCGCAATTCTATACCAACAGCGCCCTCACCTAGGTACTGATGTACTTCAAACAATTGTCAAAAAGATACGTGAAAAGATTATTCGTCTTGGTGGTGAAATATACTTTGATACCAAACTAGAAAGCTTATATCTAAACGGCAATCAAATTATTGGAATACATACAAACAAACAAGACTTTTCAACCGATAGCGTCATACTATGTACTGGCCATAGTGCAAGTGATACGTATGAAACACTACTTGCACAAGGGGTAGAAATCACACAAAAAGATTTCGCCATTGGCGTACGTGTCGAGCATCCGCAGAGTCTCATCGATCAAAGTACTTACGGTAAACACTATGGTCATCCTGCGCTTAAGGCATCATCATACCAACTAACCGCCAAGACATCTGTTAATCGTGGTGTATATTCATTCTGTATGTGTCCAGGTGGTGTTGTCATCCCTGCATCTACCGAACAAAACTGTCTTGCAGTAAATGGAATGTCCTATAGCATGCGTGCAGGTAAGAATGCCAATAGTGCTATCCTTGTACAAATACCACGCAGTGATTTCGATCAAGGACACCCTCTTGATGGTTTTCAATTTCAGAAGAAATTAGAACAACTAGGTTACCACGAGGGATTTGCGGCGCCTGCGCAAAATATTAAAGACTATTTAAAACAAACACCTTCCGATAAACTTGTCATTCAAACTTCTTATCCACGTAGTACCGTTATGCAGGACATGCATGCATTCTTCTCCGATGAAGTAAATCAAGCAATGGAAGAAGGCATGAAACAATTCGCTAAGAAGATACACGGTTGGATTGAAAATGGAATCATGGTTGGTCTAGAAACACGCTCTTCTTCTCCAATCAAAATACTTCGTAACGATAATGGGTGCAGTTTTACAATTCAAGGATTATATCCATGTGGCGAAGGTGCTGGATATGCTGGCGGTATTGTCTCTAGTGCAGTAGATGGTATCAAGCAAGCTGAAAATTATATTGCACATTTAAATCGATAAACAGGCGCTCCAAAATTAGATGGGGTGTT
>CALISH010000174.1 GCA_938041275.1 uncultured Solobacterium sp. | reverse complement strand
CTTCGCATGACCAGCTCCAAGACCATGTTCCATTTCCCCTTCATGCATGTTTTCACCTACCACATGCTCTCTACGTTTCTAAGAAAATGTACTCTTCTTTTCATTGCTGTTATCGGTATTATTATACGTTGAAAGTACATTTTTGCAAAGACACAGAATATATCTTTTATGTTGTTTGAAATCTTTTCTATCTCCTTTATTCATGCGGTCTACATAAATAAATCTTGTGTTTTTAACATTGCCAGTATATCATAATAGAGAATACAGGATTTACTTCCGTATCATAGAATAGGAGATTCAAAGGCACAATGGCAACAGGCAAGGTAAAATGGTTTAATGCTGAAAAGGGCTACGGATTCATCACAACTGATGAAGGTAAGGACGTTTTCGTTCATTACTCAGCAATTCAGAGTGAAGGATTCAAGACACTTGATGAAGGCGCTGCAGTAAGCTTCGACATCACAGAGTCTAATCGTGGACCACAGGCTTCCAACGTAACAAAGCTCTAATTAAGAACATTGTACGAACAAAAGAACGGTTTATCCGTTCTTTTTTATTGTTGATAAGTACAAGAAAAGATGGCATATGACCATCTTTTTGTATCTCTTATTTAAAACTGTCGAATGAGTATTCTTCATATACCTTGGATACAGGTGTATGATTTTCGATTGATTCAATTGTATTCGCAAGCATTTCAGCGATAGATAATACTTGAATCTTTGTTGTACCTGCCTTTTGGTCTTCACGAAGTGGAATCGTATCCGTAATTACCATCTTTGTGATTGGTGAGTTTTCAATCTTCGCAATTGCATCACGTGAGAATACACCATGTGTAATTCCAGTGTAGATATCCTTAGCACCATGGCGCTTTAAGATTTCACATCCAGCCACAAGGGAACCTGCTGTATCACAGATATCGTCAATGACAATGCATGTCTTATCCTTTACATCACCAATGATGTTTTGTGCTTCAACCATGTTTGGTTTTGGACGACGCTTATCGATAATTGCGATAGGTGCATCTAATAAATCAGCAACTCTTCTAGCACGTGTAACTCCACCATGATCTGGTGAAACAACTACCAATTCTTCTTTTGGAATCTCTAATTCCTTGAAGTAGCTTGCTAGCATTGGTACTGCTGTAATATCATCGATTGGAATATCGAAGTAACCCTGAATCTGTGCAGCGTGTAAGTCAAATGTTACAACACGGTGAGCCCCTGCAACCTGTAATAGGTTTGCGACTAACTTCGATGTAATTGGCTGACGTGGTTTAGCTTTACGATCCTGACGAGCATAACCGTAATAAGGCATAATAACGTTAATCTCTCCAGCACTTGCACGTTTACATGCGTCGATGCAGATGAGAACTTCCATCAAACGTTCCGATACTGGACTGCATGTTGACTGAATAATGAAAACAGAACGACCTCTGACAGATTCTTGTGGTTCGACTAAAATCTCACCATCTGCGAAATGTTCAACCTTGATCTTACCTAAAGGTAATCCCAAATGCTTACAAATAGACGCTGCTAGATCGGTGCTTGATGTTAGAGCGAATACGACAGTTTCCTTAACCATGATTTTCCTCTTCTCCCATATTAATGTTGTATATCCTTATTAATTAAAGATGTTTTATAACTATTCGTCAACCCTTACGGCGAATAAATGGTCCGACTATTTCAGCTTTTGAAACTTTTGTATCTTCTAACCATGTGCCTGGTAGAATTTCAGCATAATCTTCTACGGTTACATCTCCATAGAGGTATGTATTCGGGTGGATAATGACATCTGTTCCAAATGTTACACTTGGTCCGATGTATGTTGTATTAGGGTCATAGATTGTAACACCCTTCTTCATCCACTCTGTATTTATTCTCTCTTGCATGTATTTTGCGGCGTGTGCTAATTCCACGTTTCCATTGATACCTTGTACTTCTTGCCAATCATCACATGGGATTGCAACGACCTTCTTGCCTAGCTTCTTTAGAATCTCAACTAAATCTGTTAGATAGTATTCATTTTGAGCATTGTTATTATTCAAATGCTTGAGTCCTTCAAATAGAGATTGGTTGTTGAAGGCATAGATACCTGTGTTAATTTCACGTACTGCCTTTTCAACATCATTTGCGTCTTTAAACTCTACAATCTTTTCTACAGTTCCATCTGCGTTACGAATAACACGACCGTATGCTCCATTGTCTTCTGGAATTGCAGTCAGTACTGCCATGTCCGCATCACCAATCAAATCATATAATTTCTGGTATGTTTCTGGTTTTACGCATGGTGTATCTCCACTTGCAACTAGCGTAATACCTTCTTCATTTGCGAGCTGTTGTGCCTGCATGACCGCATGGCCTGTACCTAATTGTGGCTGTTGTATTGCAAACTCGCACTTACCAGCCATTGCAGTTTCAACTTCTTCGTGCTTGTAACCAACAACACATACAATTCTTTCGGTTCCAGACTTCTTTAAACTGTTAATTACCATACCTAACATTGGTACTTCTAGAATCTTATGTAATACCTTTGGTAATTCTGAGTGCATGCGGGTTCCTTTACCACCCGCCATAATAATTGCGTTCTTCATTTTGTTTTCTCCTATATTTCATGCAAGCATGTATTATCGTGTATATACTGTTGTCTTTCTAACAAAGTATCTCTTCTTTTTTAATACATCAATGGAACGTTCTAATAATTCTGTGTCTTTTGTGATACCAAACACAGTTGAACCACTACCTGACATCAGTACGCCATCAAATCCTAAGTCCAATAAGTCTTGTTTTGCATTTCGGATTTCTGGAACCAATATCATTGCGGCATTTTCCATGGAGTTACCTAAACAATGGATAATGCCGTCATAATCATTGTTCTCTAATGCCTCTTGCATTGCTTTACAATCGGGATGAATTCCTTCTTGTTCATCCACGATATGGAAGGCTTCTGCAGTCGATACACCCTTACGCGGCTTTATCAACAATAATGAGAAATCTGGTTTACATGAGAAAGTTGTTATCTTCTCACCAATTCCTTCCACAAATGCAGGTCGATTGAGGATACAGAAAGGTACATCTGCACCAACCTTTTTTCCTACCTCAATCATCTCATCTTTTGTAAGATTTAGATTACACATACGATTAATCATACGTATTGCGGCAGCCGCATCTGCACTACCACCCGCTAGACCAGCTCTTGTAGGAATATGTTTCTCCAAACGACAGCGAAACTCTTCTTTGAGATTATACTTTTCCTGCATGATATGAATCGCCTTTACAATTGTATTCTTATCATTGATCGGTAAGTAGTCTCGATTTAACTCCAGTGTTGTCTGTTTTGCAAATTCCATTTCTAAAACATCGTAGAAATTGATTGGAACCATAATCATTTTTAAATCATGGTAACCATCTTCTCGTTTACCCACAACATCTAAACATAGATTTATTTTTGCGTATGCTCGCTCTTTCATTTCATGACCTCATGAATTTGTTTTAATTCATCGATGGTTAATTCCTGGGCACGTTTATTTACAGGGATATTTGCCTTCTCCAGTATCTCTGTTGCCTTAGTACCATCATCTACATATTCTTTCAGATTATTGTAAATGGTTTTACGACGTTGCTTGAAACAGGCTCTTACCAGTTCAAAGAAGTCTCGAATCTCTTCATTACTTACGTCATGATTCTTTCTGGCAAATTGAATGATTACACTATCGACAGCAGGGGAAGGATTAAAGGATCTACCTGGTACTGTAAATAAACGCTTGATATCGAATAGATACTGCCCCTCTACAGATAGGGCGTTGTATTCAGGATCTTTTGGTTTTGCGACAAAACGATCACCGACTTCCTTTTGTACCATAACTGTAATATAAGAGATATCTGGATTTTCAAATATCTTAAACAGTACTGGTGTTGTAATGTAGTATGGAAGATTTGCACATACAGATACGGTTCCATACTTTTCTTTTAATGCATGTACAACTTCATCTAAATCACATGTTAAGAAATCCTGTAAGATAATCTCAACATTGGAATAGTCTTCTAAAGTATGTTGTAGTACTGGAATTAAACCTTCATCTATCTCAAATGCAAGTACATGTTGTGCATGCATTGCTAGCTGTTCGGTTAAACTTCCAATGCCTGGACCAATTTCGATTACTGCCCCTTCGCAATGTGACATTTCAGCACAGCATTCTACGATAACTGGGTCAACTAAAAAGTTCTGTCCAAAACCCTTCTTCGCTCGTAATCCAAATTGATCTAGTATCTCTTTTGTGCGAGACGGTGTTGAAATTAATTTTTTCATTTATCTATAACCTCTCGTAATTCTTCTTTGTTAATCGCAAGACAGTTTAACCTTGCAAGCATGGTCTTCGCATTGCCATCCCCAATATGGTAGTATTCTCCAACTCTACGTCGTAATTCTGCACTATTAGATTGACCACTTAGACCAAGTTCAAATAGGTCACTCATCGTTAAACTACCCTTTGGAGTATTGGTGATTGTGACGACATTTTGTAGTGCGTCCCATAATGTATCTTTATCCGCATGTTCAATACCAACCTTCTTCTCTGTACGTGCATAATGCTTATCCACAAATGCATTCTTACAGTTAGGAACATGTTGATTGATAATGTGGCGGATTTGATTGCCTGGTGTATCTGGATCAGTAAAGACAATTACACCTCGCCTGCTTGCGGCATGGCGAATCTGTTCAATGACTTTATCATCGATACTGCTACCACCTGTCTCTATCGTTTCACAATCAAAGTACTTCTTTAATTGTTGTGTATCGTGTCTACCTTCCACAACAATTATCTCATGAATGCGATCCATCTGCTTCCTCCAAGAATCTAGTCCAGTTGGCATCGATTTGTGTAGCCATTTCTTCAACTGGTATATTTCGAATCTCTGCCATCTTTTCTACAATATATGGAATATTGGATGGTTCATTTCGAGTTCCACGAACTGGAACTGGTGCCATATATGGCGCATCTGTTTCACTGAGTAAGTAGTTTAAGTCGATCGTCTCTACGACATCTACAGAATGTCTTGCATTCTTAAATGTCAACGCCCCACCAAGTGCGATATAATAACCTAGTTTCGTGAATTCTTTTGCCATCTCTTTTGAACCAGGGAAACAATGTAATAATCCCTTCCAGTGATGTTTCTTCATAATATCGAAGGTATCCTGCATGGCATCTCTAGAATGTACTAGGATTGGTTTATTTACTTCTCTTGCTAGTTCGATTAGCTTTGCAAAGTATTCACGCTGTACAGCACGTTCAGCTTCATCTGTTACCCAGTGGTACTCTAGTCCGATTTCTCCGATTGCAGTTACCATTGGATCTTTCACCAATTCACAAAATGCATTCCAATATTTTTCATCTACCTTCGTAGTATCTTCTGGGAAGATGCCTGCCGCAACCTTATAGTTTTCAGGGTCTCGTTTGGCAAATTCAATGGCTTGTTTTGTTTCTTCTAGTGATAATGTAATTATCATTAATTTATCTACATGCTTTTCTTTACAGCGTGCGATAACTTCTTCTAAATCTTCTTGAAACTCTTCTCCCATCAAATGACAATGGGTATCTACATAATGTAATTCACTCATCTTATTTTCCTAAACAGAAGCGTGAGAAGATTTCATCTAAGAGATCTTCCTTGCCTGCCTTTCCAGTGATCTGTCGTAATGCAGTCCACGCTTTTTCTAAATCGATTGTTACTAAGTCAAGCTCCACACCTGCATGTAATGCATTTACTGCATCTCTCATTGCTTGTTCTGCCTGCAAAGCATAACCAATCTGTCTTTCATTATTCAATGTATCACTATTGGCTGCGATATACTCACTTTGATATTTCTCCACAATCGCATTTGTTAGTTCTGTAATATCTTTCTGAATAGCACTGATAGATATACCTGCATGCATACTATCTTTATCTTTCTTATTGTATACAACGATACGATTATGATTCTTTGTCTTTTCTAATAGTTCTTGGTCTTCTTCGGTTAATTCTTCAGAACCATCTAATACAACAATCACAAGCTGTGCCTTTTCTAATGCTTGTAAGGATTTGGTAATACCAATTTGTTCAATCGCATCATCACTCTTACGAATACCTGCAGTATCGATTAGATTTAGTGTGATGCCATTTAGTCGTACAGTTCCTTCCACAAGGTCTCTTGTCGTTCCAGCCACATCCGTAACGATAGCTTTATCTTCTTCTAACAATGCATTCAATAAGGAGGACTTACCAACATTTGGTCTACCCAGGATAACGGTATTAATTCCTTCTTTGATTACTGCAGATTGTTGGGCTGTTACGATAATCTGATGAATATCATCAATCCACTTCTCTGCCCTTGGCAAAATTTCTTCCTCGGTTAATTGATGTACATCATCATATTCTGGATAATCGATATTTACTTCGATATTGGAAATGATTTGTGTTAAATCTTCTTCCAATGGTCGCATTAATTTCGCAACAGATCCTTTTAATGAATGAATTGCGCTCTTTGCGTTAATTTCATCCTTTGCCCAAATTAAGTCATTAATACCTTCTGCTTGAGACAAGTCCATCTTTCCACTAAGAAATGCACGTTCCGTAAATTCTCCACGTCGTGCCATACGTGCACCTGCACCAAGTATCAGGGACAATACTTTTCTTGTAATATAGACGCCACCATGACAAGAGATTTCCACAACATCTTCACCAGTATAGGATTTCGGTGCCCGGAAAAGACTGACGAGTACTTCGTCAACAGATTCATTCCCTTCTTTGATAGTTGCGTAATGGATGGTATATCCCTTGGCATTACTAAAATCTTTACCTGTTAAGTCGGTAACGATTTGAATTGCGTCACTACCAGAAATACGAATGACGGAGATGGCTCCCATCGCATCGGCAGTGGCGATTGCGGCTATAGTATCCTGAAACATGCTGTCCCTCCAGTTTTCCACTATTATTGTACTAGTTTTATTAACTCTCTGCATGTTAACTCAGCAGTTTTTTTAATGTGTGCTAAGATTAAGCCATGAAACTATCAAATTCTATACAAAATGCCCTGAATGAAATGGGCTATCATTCCCTATTACCGATTCAGGAAAAAGTTATACCGATGATTCAAGATGGAAAAAGTCTATTTGTACTAGCCAAAACGGGTAGTGGAAAAACTGCGTCCTATCTCATTCCTGCGATTGAGCAAGTCCAAGACAACGATGATTTTACTTCTGTTTTAATTGTCGCTCCAACACGAGAACTCGCAATTCAAATCTCGTTAGAGGCGAAGCTATTAGCTTCCTACACAAAAGTGCATATCGTAACGTTAATTGGTGGTATGGATTCCGATAGACAAATCAACGCACTACGCCATCGTCCGCATATCATTATCGGAACACCTGGTAGATTATTAGATTTATATACACAAGGTGTCTTTGACCTTTCAAAGTTATCACTGTTTATCATCGATGAAGCAGATCAAGTTTACTCCACTGGTCAATCAGAAGATGTAAATCAATTACGAAAAGAAATTCATGGTGTTCAAACAATTTGTTTATCTGCCACAAAAAATGACACAATTCAAACTTACTTTGATACACCATTTGAAGAGATACTTCAAGGTAATATGGCAGTCAATGAGAAGATTTATTCGTACTATCTTGAAACCGAGGATAAGAAAACAACTTTACTATCCCTTCTACAATCCCTTCCTATCACATCGGCGATTGTATTTGTAAACCATCGTAGTACAGCCATTGAATTATCAGATCTACTACTAAGAAATAATATTCTTAGTTCTGCTTTCTCTGGTTATTTTGATGAGAGAAAACGTATCGCAATCATGAGCGATTTCCGTAAAGGTGATATTCGTGTATTGGTTGCGACAGACGCAGCTGCTAGAGGTCTCGACATTCATGAACTATCCCATGTAATTCATTATGATATTCCAGTTGATACTGAAACATTCATTCATCGTTCAGGTCGTACTGCGCATCAAGGTGATGAAGGTATTTCTATTTCATTACTAACACCTGAAGATATGAAGTCAGAAGTTGGCATGTATATCCGTATGCATAGTCAACCATATAGACCGCAAGATACACACCCAGTTGATTTATCGATTCCATACCAAAAGAAAGTGACACCTTCTACACAAGTAACACACATCCTCATTCGTGCTGGAAGAAATGATAAGATACGTCCAAAAGATATCATCGGTGCACTTTGTACCATATTCTCATTTGATGAAATTGGCACACTTGAAATTCAAGACCGCTTCTCAACAGTCACAATCCTTTCCAAAGATGATGATATTTTATCTCGTTTCGAAGATTTTACAGTCAAAGGAAAGCGCAGAAAAGTCGAATTATTGAATCGATGAATTTGAAGTATACTTCAAATTTTGTAGAATTTTGATAATATTTGAAGTTTGCTTCAAATATTCACTTCTTTTTATGAAAGCGATATACTAAAGATACCAATACATCAACTATTTATCATTATTTCTTAAAATTGTGAGGTGAAAGCATGCATAAAACTAGCACAAAGGTTTTAATCTCAGGTTTTTTACTCATCTTATTTGCGTCTATTTGTATTAGTATCTATCTCTTCATGAAGTTAAGCGCAACAATTTCTATAGGAAAAGGTCATTATCTTGCGATGGATTCAAATACAAATGGTACATACAACATGGAAATCTATGAGGATCATTCTGTGAAGATTTTCCTGGATAAGGTTTACGTAGAAGGTACTTTAGAGCATGAAAAGACTCAATACACAGACTCTTACTATATTCAAACAAAGGATAAGAAATATTACATGACCATAAATCACGATACTGTATCTATTCCTGTAGAGGTAAATGGCAATCTTGTTTCTTTAGTATTTAAGTTTGTTAGTAATGTTCCAGTTACACAAATTGATTTACCACAAAAATAATCATGCAATTATAAAGTGAACCTCCTAAGTTTTTTAATAACTTAGGAGGTTCACATTTAAGTTGCATTATTTTGTATTTATAGGAAACCATCCCATATTAAGACGAACTTCCTTTCGCTCTAAATCAGTGTTTGTATAACAGCAACTATCAAAACCGATTAAGGTAAAACCTGCATGCAGGTAGAAGTCGACTGCATTTATATTTGATGATTGTGTCTCTAAAATCAATGTACGATAGTTTTTTTCTACTGTAATCTTTTTAGCAATGTCTAGCAACTTCTTACCATACCCTTGCCCTCTCAACTTCTCATCAACAAATAGTTCTGTAATAATCAATCGATTTGTCCAGCTCTCCGGACAAATTTCAATTGCCGCAAGTAATTTGTTATCTTCTGTAATACCAAAGGCTTCCGCATCTTCCCACCAGTCTTCATAAAGCTTATCCTGATATTCGCAGTCCTCTAAACTATGTATAAATGATTGCGTAAATTTTTTCTTTTGAATTGAAATCTGAAAACCATCATCTATTCTTTGCAAATCTATATCGTAGTATTCTTTCGATGTGTATTCAATAGGTAACAGTGTTCCTTTCCATGTATCTTTCCCTAGTTTATGAATGATATTATTTTTCATCATTTTCGCTCCGTTTAACAAATATAAACTGTATGCATTACAGTTTTTCTATAATGCGCCTAAATCTTGTAATGTACCATTACCTTCTGGTTGAATATTTTCTAGTTTGATATTTGGATTCCTCTTTTGTAAGTATCCCGCAAATCTTCTCGCTTCACCTTTATCTCGGCAGCTAAGTGAGAAGGTTTTTTCTTTGTTTGTAAGATAGATTGTTAACTTTCCATGTTTTCCTTCTTCGACCTTCATCACTTGAATGTCCATTGTGGATTCTTCATGCATGTCTAATCCTATACATGCGATCATACGGTCATTTAAAATCCAACTGCGGTCAATCACACCGCCTTTTTCGTATTCTTCGATATTACGAATTGATTTTAGTGCACGTGATATTTTAAATTTCTTTGTATAGTACATCACTAGGATGACACCCAAGATAGCTGTGCCTACCATCATGGCATAGCGTAATTCTTGAATTCCCTTCTTTTCGTAAAAGAATGCTAGTGCAAATACTAGGAATACAAGTGGTGTCATGAATGGTCCATACAATAAACTATTTAGTGACTGATAGTATTTTTTAATCATAGTGTTAATTACCTCAACGAACATATCATACCACACCTAAAAAACAGATAATGAAGAATGTCTTCACTATCTGTTTCTTTTATCCTTTGACATTTAATCTGTTCAGTGCTTTCTTTAATGCGATTTCTGCACGAACTTGATCGACGTTCTTATCATTTGACTGTAGACGTTGTTCTGCACGGATCTTCGCAGCGATTGCACGTTCGACATCAATCTCATCTTTATTTTCGATTGCGTCGACCATGATTTCGGCTTTGTTATCTCTAAAGTAGAATAGCCCTCCAGTCACCGCATATTCCATTCGTTTGCCGGATTCGACTGTTGTCATCTTACCTATTCGCAACATTGTCACAATTGGCATATGTTCAGGTAAGATACCTCTTTGTCCATCTTGTGTTTCTATGTTGAGGATGGATGTCTCTACCTCTTTATATACACCGTGTGGTGTTACGATGCGGCAATGAATCATACTCATTTCAGTGACTCTGCCTTCTTAACAACATCTTCGATTGTTCCAACGCTTAGGAATGCGGCTTCCGGTAAATCATCGTATTTTCCTTCAAGAATTTCTTTGAAGCTTCTAACTGTATCTGCGACTGGCACATAAATACCTGGAATTCCTGAGAACTGTTCCGCAACGGAGAATGGTTGTGATAGGAAGTTGCGAACACGACGCGCTCTTGCGACAATCTTCTTGTCTTCTTCACCTAATTCTTCCATACCTAAGATTGCGATAATATCTTGAAGTTCACGATATCTTTGTAGGATCTGCTGTACTTGACGAGCCACCTCGTAATGTTCATCACCAATGACAAGTGGATCTAACATACGTGAAGAGGACCCCAATGGGTCAACCGCTGGATAGATACCTAACGCAGCGATAGAACGGTCTAATACGAGACGTGCATCCAAGTGTGAGAATGTTGTCGCTGGAGCTGGGTCTGTTAAGTCATCGGCAGGCACGTAAATTGCCTGTACGGATGTAATAGAACCTTGATCGGTTGATGTGATTCTCTCTTGTAATCTACCCATTTCTGTTGCAAGGGTTGGCTGGTATCCTACTGCAGATGGCATACGGCCAAGTAGCGCGGATACTTCAGAACCCGCCTGGGTGAAACGGAAGATGTTATCGATAAATAACAATACGTCTTGATGTTCTTCATCACGGAAGTATTCAGCCATTGTTAGGGCGGATAGTGCTACACGCATTCTCGCACCTGGTGATTCATTCATCTGTCCATATGTAAGAACTGTGTTCTTTAATACACCAGATTCTTCCATTTCATGGTACATGTCGTTACCTTCACGCGTACGTTCACCGACACCCGCAACAACGGAACGTCCACCATGTTCGATTGCGATATTGTGGATTAATTCCTGCATCAAGACTGTCTTACCTACACCGGCACCACCGAACAGACCAATCTTACCACCCTTGGAATAAGGACAGAGTAAGTCAATAACCTTGATACCTGTTTCTAGGATTTCACTGGTTGTCTGTTGTTGTGCAAATGTTGGAGCGTCTCTATGAATTGGTAATTTGTGTTTTGCGCTTACCTCACCTAATCCATCAATTGGCTCACCAAGTACATTAAACATACGTCCTAATACTTCATCACCAACTGGTACTTCGATTGGTGCCCCTGTATCTGTACATTCCATGCCACGAACAAGTCCATCTGTGGATGACATCGCAATGCAGCGAACAACATCGTCTCCGATGTGTTGTGCTACTTCTGCGGTCATTGATGTCTGATCGTCAATTTTTACTTTAATTGCGTTATTGATGGAAGGTAAGTGTTCCGGATCAAAGCGAATATCAATGACCGGTCCAATGACCTGTACAATTTTTCCTGTAACACTCATTGTTTTACCTTCTTTCTATACGGCACTTGAGCCACCAACAATTTCCGTTATTTCCTGGGTAATTGCGGCTTGTCTTGCCTTATTGTATTCGAGTTTCAGTGTTGTGCTTAACTCATCTGCGTTATCTGAAGCTGCCTTCATCGCTACACGACGGCTTCCTTGTTCTGCGGTTGTGGATTCCATCCAGTCTGAATACGTCACATCCGTAATCATCATTGGAATCAAACTATCCAATATAGTAGATGGATCTGGTTCGAATAGTGTTTCTTGATGTTCTCCAATTTTTTCTTTCTTTTGATCTGGATTGATGGTACATGGTAGTAACACATCAAACTCTGGTGTAAATGTCATTGTGTTTACAAATCTTGTGTATAAGAGTTGTACTTTACCAACTTCACCTGCCCGATAACGTTCTACAGCACCTTCAATACATTTCTTTAGATCCGCAAATGAGATTTTATCTGAAGAGATTTGTTCCTCATCGATGATATTAAATCCTGCTTCTTTGAGCTGATGATGGATTGCAGTTCCAATTAAAAATATTGGGTCAGCAGGATCTAATGCTTCTCTTGCTAGTTTGAAGACATTCTGGTTGTATCCACCACACAAGCCTAAATCAGAACAGAAGATAATCGTCATTGTATGTGGGTTCCGATTATGCACAAGATACTTGCTTTCAACGTCTTGATTGTTTGCGACAATATCATTGACTGTATCTTGTAAACGTTGTGCATACTCACGGTTAGCCTCCATCTTTTTTCTTTGTTTTAGAAGCTTTGCGTTGGCAATCATCTCCATCGCTTTTGTAATCTTTTTGGTGGAGTTGACAGACTTAATTCTGCTACGCAAAGCCTGTCTGGATTGTGCCATCTTAGTTTACCCCTTTAACAAGTACGTATTGTTCGATTACTTTATCCATCACTTCCGTAATCTTAGAACGTAATTCATCATTGATGACTGCTTCTGTTTCGATTCGATTGCATACGTCTTTTGCGTTTTCTTTGAAGTATCTGTGGATACTCTTTTCAAAGCTTGCGATATCTTCGATTTCAACACGGTCTAAATAACCATTCTTCGCAGCGAACAAGGATAATACTTGTTCTGTCATGGATAATGGTTGATATTGTCCTTGCTTGAGAAGTTCTGTTAATTTGGCGCCATGACTCAAAATCTTCTTAGTGACTGGATCAAGGTCAGAACCAAATTGTGAGAATGACAACATTTCATGGTATTGTGCTAAGTCTAACTTCAAGGTTGAAGATACACTCTTCATCGCCTTTGTCTGTGCGTTAGAACCTACACGGGATACAGATAGACCAGAGTCTACGGCTGGTCGTACACCAGCTGCGAAAAGATCAGTCTGTAAGAAAATCTGTCCATCTGTAATCGAAATAACGTTAGTTGGGATATATGCAGAGATATCACCAGCTTGTGTTTCGATGATTGGAAGTGCTGTTAATGATCCTCCACCTAAGGCATCAGATAACTTCGCAGCTCTTTCAAGCAATCTACTATGTAAGTAGAATACGTCACCTGGATACGCTTCACGTCCTGGTGGTCTTCTTAATAATAGGGACATGGTACGGTATGCAACTGCGTGTTTTGACAAGTCATCGTACACAATTAATACATCCTTACCCTGTTCCATCCATTCTTCACCAATTGCACAACCTGCATATGGCGCAATGTATTGTAATGGAGCACTTGCGGAAGCACCAGCGTTAACGATTGTTGTATATGCCATCGCATCACTTTCACGTAACTTCTGTACTAAACGAGCAACTGTACTTTCCTTTTGTCCGATAGCGACATAGATACAGTTTACGTTCTTTCCTTTTTGGTTGATGATTGCGTCGATTGCGATTGCGGTCTTACCTGTTTCACGGTCACCGATAATTAATTCACGTTGACCCTTACCAATTGGAATCATTGAGTCGATAACCTTTAAACCAGTCATTAATGGCTGGTATACAGATTTTCTCGTCATGACACCTGGCGCAACTCTTTCAATTGGACGTGACTTATTACTAACGATAGGTTCACCACCATCAACTGCTTCACCAAGCGCATTTACGACTCTTCCAAGTAATGTATCACCTACTGGTACTTCAACGATTCTACCAGTACGCTTTACTTCATCACCTTCACGAATCAGAGTATCGTTACCAAGTAATACGGCACCGATATGGTCTTCTTCTAAGTTCAGCACCATTCCCATAACGCCATGTGGAAATTCTAAAAGTTCTGAGGACATTGCTTTATCGATGCCCTGGACCATGGCAATTCCATCGCCGACGCTAATAACGTAGCCGACATCATCGGACTGAATCTTTTGTTCATAGTTTTTGATTTGATCTTTAATCAAAGAACTGATTTCTTCTGGTCTGATTTGACTCATGCCTGTCCTCCTTTCAATATCGCATTCTTCATGCGTTCAATTTTTGTTTTTGTTGTGATATCTGTAACGTTGTTGCCGACGGTTACTTTGATACCTGCGATAATTTGTGGATCGATATGATTTTCAATTGTAACTGTCTTCTTTGTTTTTTGGATGAGTGCTTCTTGAATTCTATTTAAGTCTTCTTGACTTAATTTACGTGCGGAATGAACCACTGCTTTAACGATACCTAGTTCCTCATTTGCGAGTGTTTCAAACTTGCGTAGAATTTCATCGATATAGGTGACTCTTCCACGATCAACTAGTAATTTCAGTAGATTTAAAATATCTCGATCAACAACTTTACCAAATACATTTGTTATAAAGTTCTTCTTTTCTTCTTTTGTTATTTTTACTGCACGCAAGAATAATTCAACCTCATTGTTTTCTTTTAAGATTTTTAATAATGATTCACATTGTTGTTTCTTCTCGCGTACTGTGTTATTTTCAGTTGCTAGCTCGAACAGTCCTTGTCCATAGCGTTCAGCTATCTCATTCACCATTGCCAACTGTTTCCTTTACGAACGCATCAATTGCCTGGCGATCAACTTTTTCGCCTTCGTGTTCGCCAATTAACTTACCTGCAGCACTGAATGCGACATCGACCATTTCTTTCTTCATGGATGCGTACATCTCTCTGCGTTCAGCTTCAATCTGTTCTTGTGCACGCTGTTTTACAGCCGCAGCTTCTTTATCAGCTTGGGCAAGGATTTGTTTCTTTTCTTGTTTTGCCTGCTGAATTGCAGCACTCACGATTTCTTCTGATTTTGTAGATGCAGTATTCAACTGCTCTAACGCAACCTTACGATCTGCCAATGCTTCTTCTTTTGCCTTTTGACTTAACGCAAGTTCTTCTTGCATCTTCTCTGCTCTAGCATCTAAAAAGTTTTTCACTGATGCCCATAGAAAATATTTTGCAATCAGAAATAATACGAGTGTACTACAAAGTTGAGTCAGCACTGTCAAACCATTTGGAAATAACTGTTCTACAATATTGACTTCCATAGTTACCTGAAAGCCTCAATTAGTATACGAAAATAAGAAGAATAGAAACTAACAAACCGTAAATAGCACATGTTTCAGATAATGCAATACCCAAAATCATTGTGGAACGAATCTTTGATTCTGCTTCTGGATTCTTACCGATAGCGTCACATGCGTGAGCGGCTACTGTACCTTCACCTAAACCTGTCATAAATCCCGTAAATACTGCGATACCTGCACCAATTGCGATTAATCCCTTTTCCATAATTTTTTCTCCTTTTAATCTTTTTCTTCTTCAGGAATATCGTTTCCTAAAAGTACGATTGTCAAAGTGACAAACACCAATGTTTGAATAAACCCTGCAAATAAATCAAAATACATATGTAATATTGGGGTGATAATTGGAGCCATGAAATTAAATACTGTTCCTTGGATACCAACTAATCCTGCGATTGCATTTGATAGATTTGCTGTCCCCATATATACAAGGGACATCATAATAGAACCACACGTGATATTGCCAAATAGACGTAATGCCATGGATAACATCGTTGAGAACTTACCGATGATATTCATTGGCAACATCGGTGCTATCGGTTCTAAGAATGCATGCATGTAAGCTTTAAAGCCACCGTATCTTAATTCCGCAACTTGAATCATTAACCAAGTTAGGAATGATAATGTAATCGTCACGCTAAAGTTAGCTGTCGGTGAACTTAATCCAAATAGCGAAATTGTATTACTAATAAAGATATATACCCATAACGACAAGATATATGGTGTTAATTTATCCGCTACTTTCTTACCTACATTTGTTCGTACCGTTTTGTATACTGTTTCGGTTACTAGTACAATCGGTACGATAATACCTTTTGGTTTTTCTAATGGATCTGCCTTATTAATTTTCTTTGACAATAATATCATCGCGATTGCTAGGACGATTGTAATCAGAATGATTACATATACGTCCGATTGTATTGTCATGTCTTCACCGTCCTCTCTCTATGACTGCCACATGAAATATAATTGCTAATTTAATTGTTGAAAGACCAATTGCGCATGTTAGAACATTGAGATATTGCGGAAAGAGAGCGCTGATAACTAATACTGCAGCCATCAACACATAATTGATAGCGAAGTTTAAGTAACTTCCAGATGAGGATTGCATACTTAATACTCGCTTTGCGAAATGTTCTGTTCTTTTATAAATAATAAATGCAGCGAATGACCCTAACAACCAACCTGTCGTCCATTGCCAATGGAACGGCAAGAAAACAAAACTAATCAGAACGAATGCATAGTATATTTTCCAAGTATGATTTGTCATTCATTACTTCCCGTTACTTGCATTATATTCCTTTTAAAGCATGTGTGAAAAAGTATTTTTTTCACACATATTAACCTTCATCCAGGCAATTCAATATCTCTAAGATACGGTTTAAATCTGCGGTATCTGTATATCGAATTGTAAGTTTTTTGTTCTGAATTGTTACCTTCGTGCCAAGCTTCACAGAAATCTGATGTTCTAGATCGTGGATGATTGGATCACGTTTCTTTTCTGGTTTTGTTTTGTTTGGTTTAACTTCTTCTGAATTAATATCTCTAACATAGGCTTCTACTTCACGAACTGACATTTTATCCTTCAAGATTTTCTCAGCCGCATCAAGCATTTCCGTCTCATCTTTTAATCCAAGTAATGGACGAACATGTCCCATTGCTAATCTTTTATCTACGACTAATTTTTGGACCTCAGATGGAAGTTTTAAAAGTCGCATGATATTTGCACAATATTCACGAGATTTACCAACTCTTTCTGCCAGTTTTTCTTGTGTATAACCTAGTTTCTTCACAAGTGAGTCATAGGCTGCAGCTTCTTCAATTGCGTTTAAGTCTTCACGTTGAACATTTTCTAAGATGGCAATTTCCATCATTTGTTCTTCTGTAAATTCTACAGAAATTGCAGGTACGACTTTAAGCCCAGCAATCTTCGCTGCACGTAAACGTCTTTCACCAGTGATTAAATCATAACCACTGACACTCTTACGTACGAGTAATGGTGTAAAGATTCCATGTGTTCGAATAGAATCTGCTAATTCATTTAACGCAGTTTGATCAAATTCTTTTCTTGGCTGATAAGGATTTGGTCTAATTTCTTCAATTGCGATTTCTACTTCTCTTCTTCCTGGCACTTCCTTTGCGCTACTTTGAATATCGTCAAGGAACTGCTCAACATTCGACCCGAAGATAGAATCTAAACCACGTCCTAAGCCTTTTTGTTTTTTCTCTGCCATTTTCTATCGTTTGATCCTTTCGTTTTGTGTAACTACTTCTTTTACTAGTTGTGCGTAAGCACGCGCACCTTCCGAACGGGTATCATACTCAAAAATTGATTGTTCACGAGATGGGGCTTCTGATAAGCGTACATTTCGTGGGATGAAACAGTGATAAACCTTTTCCTTAAAGTATTTACGTACTTCTTGTTGTACTTCTACCGATAACTTTGTACGTACATCGAACATTGTTAGAAGTACACCTTCGATAGATAATCGTGGATTCCATAATTTCTGAACCAAACGAATCGTACTTAATAACTGTGTTAATCCTTCTAGCGCAAAGTATTCACACTGTACCGGAATCATCACAGAGTCTGCTGCTGTTAATGCGTTTGTATTCAATAAGCCTAGCGCTGGTGGACAATCAATAATGATGTAATCATACTGATTTCTTACCGCTTCTAGTTTTCTCTTTAATAGTTGTTCACGCCCTGTTTCGTATTGAGCCATGTCGACATCTGCACCAGATAAGTCGATGGTTGATGGTAGTACATCTAACGGTGGCATCTGTAGCGTAACTTTTACATCATCCACATTTTCATCTCTCATCAAGATATCGTATACCGTCTTATCAAATCCCACTTTGTGTGCACCAATACCATGGGTCGCATTTCCCTGTGGATCGAAGTCTACTAAGAGTACTTTTTTACCGATATATGATAAACCAGATGCTAGATTCATGGATGTCGTTGTTTTTCCTACTCCACCCTTTTGATTTGCGATTGCGATGATCTTTCCCATAATACTTCTCCCCTATGAATTCTTTGGGAAACGGATGATCATGCATACTTCTTGCGGTCTGTCTTCCGTTTCTACTTTTGCTTGGATACCCATTTTTTCAATCAATTTAATACTCTGATTAATTGTATTTACCGCAATCTGTGTACTCCGAGAGAAACCCTTTGTCTTTTGATGTTTATGTTTCTTCTTCGGAATATCATCTAGACTTGCGATATAGTCTTCTGTTTGTCTTACATTAAATTCAGCTGCGACGATATGATGGAATACTTCTTTCTGTCTATCACTAGGTACTGTCAATAACGCACGTGCGTGACGTTCTGTGATTTTTGTTTCCATGACCGCATCCTGAATCTCAATTGGCAAATTCAATAAGCGAATCTTATTGGCTACTGCGGATTGTGACTTACCTACCTTTTGTGCAACCTGTTCTTGGGTCAAGTCAGATTGACGCATGATTTGTAAGTAGCTTTTCGCCTCTTCGATTGCGGTTAAGTTTTCACGTTGGATATTTTCAACCAGTGCCATCTGTGCTGCTTGGTTTTCATTCGGTGACATGATATAACATGGCACTTCTTTAAAACCAATCATCTTACATGCACGGAATCTTCTTTCTCCTGTGATAATTTCGTATATATCATCAATCTTTCGAACAGTGATTGGTTGAATCAACCCGTTCTCTTTTATAGAGAGTGCTAATTCACGTAAAGCTTCTTCATCAAATACTAATCTTGGTTGATATCTTGATGGAACAATCTTCTCCGTTGGGATATCTACAATACGATTGGTATCTTTTCGATCAAATATACTTAAAATACTTGGCATATAACCCTCCCTTATAAAGGCTTCTTTTTTATTTGCCCGTAATTGCGTGGATATTGTTGCGGCGTATGACTAACTTTGCGGTAGTATAAGTTCACTCGCATATCTCCTGTATATAAAGATGTATCCTGTGTTTCTTCTAGCTCTACGCCAAGCACCTTGGTCGCATGTTCTGCTTCTTTCGCTTCCGCATTACCTTGCATGCCCTTCATTGCCAGGAATAATCCATTCACTTTTACAAGTGGAATGCATAATTCGGATAAGACACGTAAGTTTGCGACTGCTCTTGCGGTTACCACATCGTATAATTCACGATCTGTTTTGACCTGTTCTTCTGCACGCTTGTTATAAACATGGATGTTTTCTAAATGCAGTTGATGAATTACTTCTTCTAAGAATGTGCACCGTTTCCCCGTAGGTTCAATCAGTGTCACATCTAATTCTGGTTTGACGATTTTCCAAACCAGTCCAGGAAACCCCGCTCCAGTTCCAACATCCGCTACTTTTCCAAAGATCTTACCTTTTCCCAGTGACAAGATGGAATCGTAGAAATGTTTCTCCAATATTTCACCATGTTCTGTGATGGCTGTGAGATTCATTTTCTCGTTCCACTCAACCAAAAGTTGGGCGTATTGTTCAAGTTGTTTTACTTGTGTTTCTGACAATGAAATTTGTAGCTCTGCTGCTTTTTCTATAAGTTCTTGTATTGTCATAATCTCTGTGTGACCTATTCTATCACCATCACATCCCCTGTGAAAGATGAAAATATGTTGATAACTTTTTTCTCCACAATTGTGGAGAGTTTATTTTTCCACAATTTGAAAAATTTATTTTAATTTGTGGATAAAATAGTTTCCCACAAAATGTTAATAAGCTTTATTTTACGTCACTATTTACAATAAATGATGCGTTAGGCAATGTCTCTACCCAGTCACAGAATGCACGCCATTCTGGTAGGCGATGCGTCTTGCGTTGTGCATAAATTGTCTTTAACTGACGATAGTTTGTTGTCATACGTGCAGTGATTCTAAAACCTGCTGGATTGGAGTAAAGAATCTCAAGGTACTTTACTTTAGCTTCTTCATTTAGCTCTGTTACGTCTTCTCCAGCTAATTTCTTATCAGAAATCTTCTGTGTTAATTCATTATAGGAATTCACTTTTTCTTTCATGATTTCGATAATACGTGGATCTGTATAGGAGATATATACCTCATCTAAATTGAACTTTGTGATACGGTGCATTGTGGATTGTGAACTAATAAAGTCTAGGAAATGATAGCGTTCTGCTTCTACCCATGCCTTGTTTGTAAATGTGAGGTCGAACTGTACGATAATTCCATTCAAGAAGTTATCATGGCCACTTCCTGGCTTTGCATTCGCAAGTGCATGTGTTCGTGGAACAATTGTTCCATCTACTTTTGTTAAATCAACAGCCATTGGATATTTTGAACCCATAACTGCAGATTCCATTCCATAGACATTTACATTTGATACTACGTCTGTGTATTTCATTTCTTATCTTCCCTTTCCTTGTTTGATAGCTATCGCAAGTACTGCGATATCGGCTGGGTTCACACCTGAAATTCTGGATGCTTGTCCCATCGTAGCTGGTTTATACTTTGTGAGTTTCTGTCTGCCTTCAATCGATAGATTATCAACCTCATCATAATTGAAATCGACCCCCAACTTGATACCGTCCATCTCTTTTAACTTGTTGGCTTCTCGTTTTGCTTTATCGATATAGCCTGCATATTTTAGTTCGATATCACACTGGTTAGCGATTTCTTCGTCAACCTCTTCACCGATAGTAGCGAGAAGTTCTTTCGTTGTAACGTTTGGTCGTTTTACCAAGTCAATGCCATTAATACCAATATGTGCATCACTTTCATAACCTAGTGATGTGAGGTATGCATGTACTTTTTCTTCATCTTGTACGAATGTAGTTTCAGATAGATGTTGTTCTAACTTCTTGATATTTTCCATCTTTGCTAGATATGCATCATATCTTTCTTGACTAACAAGTCCAATCTGACGTCCATATTCAATTAATCGTTGATCGGCATTATCATGTCTCAACAACAATCTAAACTCTGCACGTGATGTTAATAAACGATATGGTTCTAATGTGCCTTTCGTTGTTAGATCATCAACCAAGACACCAATATACGCTTCGTTTCTTGCTAGAATGAGCGGCTCTTTTCCATCTAGCTTCATACATGCATTAATACCAGCAAGTAAACCTTGGCCAGCAGCTTCTTCATATCCAGATGTTCCGTTAACTTGACCTGCTGTAAATAAATTTTCAATAATCTTCGATTCAAAACTTGGCTTCATTTGAATTGGATCAATTGCATCATATTCGATAGCGTAAGCATATTTTTTGATAATTGCATTTTCAAAACCAGGTAGTGAATGCACCATCTTTTCTTGTATATCTCTTGGAAGAGATGTAGAGAACCCTTGTAGGTAGATGGTATCTAATTCAAGTGATTCTGGTTCTAAGAATAATAGATGTCTTGGCTTATCTTTAAAACGCACAAGTTTGTCTTCGATAGATGGACAATAACGTGGTCCAACTCCCTTTACTACACCAGAATACATACTGGATTTATTGAGATTACCCAAAATATATTCATGAGTTTCCGGGGTTGTATATGTCATATGACAACATACTTGCTTATCATATGGCAATACATCTTCTCTTGTGGTCAGTTCTGAGAAGTGTAAGAATCCTTCTGTGCCTGGTTCTAGCTTTGTTTTACTAAAATCAATTGATGAACGCAGGATTCTCGGTGGTGTTCCTGTCTTTAAACGGAAGGTTCTTAAACCTAACTCTCGTAAAGACTCTGATAAGTCTCCTGTCGTAGGCTCAAGATCTGGACCACCTGGTGTAACTTCGGATGAAATCATATTTACACCTGCCATGTATGTGCCTGTTGTTACAATCACAATTTTGGCATTTAGGACTGTTCCATCTTTTAATGTAACACCTGTGACTTTGTTGTTGGTTACGTTTAGCTTACTTGCCATTCCTTCAATGACAGTGAGGTTTTCTTGTTTCAAACAGACATCTTGCATCATTTTTTTATATGCAAGCTTATCCGACTGTACACGAAGTGCACGTACACCCGGACCCTTTGCCCCATTTAACATTTTGAATTGAAGTGCTGTCTTATCTGCAGTAATCGCCATTTGACCACCTAAAGCGTCAATTTCTCGTACTACAATTCCTTTTGCCGGTCCACCTACCGATGGGTTACATGGCATCTTACCAATATTTTCTATCTTCAATGTGAGAAGACATGTATTCTTTTTTAATCGTGCAGAGGCTAGTGCAGCTTCAATACCTGCATGACCACCACCGATAACGATAATATCAAAATCACTCATTGTTTATTTCTTCCACCATTTCCTTTAATTCGTCAGGTATATTTGGGGAAAGTATTTCAAATCTGATTTTGCCTTCCAAACCCTGATGCTTGGCCAACAAACGATACATCGTTAGCCGTCCTATATATTCGCGAATCTTTTGAGATTTTTCTTTGACTTGTGATACGAAAGGAATCGCAATTTGTATTTCATTACTATCCATACGTATACACTCTGTATTACTGCCACGAATTAACTCCCAACCAGATTCTTTCGCTTTTTGTTTTGCGTACCGTTCTAGCGTACGTTGTTGTCTTTCACTCCCACTATCTTGTCCAATCTCTTGAGAGATAACTGCTAGATAGTGCTTTGTGGCATCTTCTTTAAAGATTTCTTCTGGTGTGATATTCGGATTTGCACTCCAGAGATCGATGCCATGTTTTTGTGCTTGTTGTAAAATCTTGGCCGTTATCTTTGGACTATCTTTATCTAAATAACAATAACTTTCAAGATTGTTTTGTATCGAGATACCAACATCCTCTGGATAGACTGGCGACAAGAAGAATACAACATTTGTTAAATATAAACAGTTCATCTGTGGAGGTATATTTCCACGAGATGCTTTTTCTATCGCCGCATAAAGTCCATCTTGTGTATCGTATCCAGTGAAATCACCATAGCGATTCCACATCTGTTTCAAAGAAAGGTTAATTTCAGAATCATAATGTGCGTAGCCAATCAAAGCTTTCTTACGTCCATGATTTGGTCTTGCAAAGAAGAACAGTAAATCTCCTTTGTGGAAATCCGTAAACTTCTTATTGGATAATCTCCAAAATAGTATCGATTGATTTCGACATAAGCGATGATATGCAAGCATCTTTTCATCCGTTACATATGCGATAGACCCCATTATGATTCCTCCTTTCTATATTAATTAGAATAAACCGTAGGTTTCTCCATTTTCATCAATACCCATATTGACTGCTGCAGGTACCTTTGGAAGTCCTGGCATTGTGAGTACATTCCCAGTGTAAACAACCACAAAGCCTGCCCCAGCAGATACTGAGATATCTGTAATATGTGTCACAAAATTTTCTGGTCTTCCTTTAAGGGCAGGATCATCACTCAGTGATAATGGTGTCTTTGCCATACATACCGGTAACTTATCCCATCCATGTTTGATAAAGTCCTGAATCTTTGTTTTGGTTAGTTCACTAAATTCTACAAGTGGTGAACCATATACTACTTCACAAATCTTTTTTATTTTTGTTTCAATGGAATCTTCCACATCGTAGATTGGTTGATACTTGCATGCATGGTCAGTTATATCTACAACTTTATTTGCGAGATCTAACATACCATCTCCACCTTTTGCCCATCCATCCGCTTCTGAAACTGGATAGTTATTTTCATGACACCATGTCAGTAGCGCATCTACTTCTTCTTTGCTATCTTTAGCAAACTTGTTGATAGCAACAATAAATGGAAGTTTGAAACTTTGAACTGTTTCAATGTGTTTTTGCAGGTTCTTCGCACCTGCAAGCATAGCTTCAATATTTGGTTGATCAAGATTTTCTTGTTTAACACCTCCGTGCATCTTAAGAGCGCGAATTGTTGAGACTACCACAACTGCTGAAGGCTCTAGTTCTGCTAATCGACACTTAATATCTAAAAACTTTTCAGCTCCTAAATCTGCACCAAATCCTGCTTCAGTCACAACATAATCTGCTAACTTAACTGCCATCTTGGTAGCGATAACAGAGTTACATCCATGCGCAATATTTGCGAATGGACCACCATGTATGAATGTTGGAGTATGTTCTAGAGTTTGTACTAAGTTTGGATTAATTGCTTCCTTCATCACAACTGTAGCAGCACCAGCAGCTTGAATATCATCCACAGTTACTGGTTGATCATCGTATGTATACGCAACAACTGCTTTGCCAATTCTCTTTTCAAAATCCTGTAAATCTTTTGAAAGACACAAGATGGCCATTACTTCAGAAGCTACTGTAATCACAAAATGATCTTCTCTTTCAACACCATTTGATTTTTTCTTCTGTGCAATTGTAATGTCACGTAGTGTACGGTCATTCATATCTAAACAACGCTTCCAGGTAACTCTTGTTGGATCGATATTAAGTGGATTGCCTTGGAAGATTGAATTGTCTAAGATGGCCGCAATTAAGTTATTGGCTGTCGTGATTGCATGCATATCACCCGTGAAGTGCAGGTTGATAGATTCCATTGGGACTACCTGTGCATATCCTCCACCAGTTGCACCACCCTTCAAGCCAAAGACCGGGCCTAACGATGGTTCACGTAAACATGCCATCACATTCTTACCAACCTTGGATAATCCATCTGCTAATCCAATCGTCGTTGTGGACTTTCCTTCACCTGCTTTTGTTGGATTGATAGCTGTTACCAATACCAGTTTTCCATCTGGTTTGTCTACTAGTGTTTCCATGAGTTTAATGCTTACTTTGGCTTTTTCTTTGCCATACATTTCCAAGTACTCTTCTGGGATTCCTGCTTTATGCGCAATTTTATCAATTGGCTCTAGGACAGCTGCTTGTGCAATCTTTAAATCTATGTTCATAGAAACACCTCTTTTCTATTTCATTTTGCGACGGTCTGCTAATGCATGTGCAAGTGTCATTTCATCTGCGTAATCGAGCATTCCGCCAGATGGAAGTCCGTGTGCAATTCGAGTCACTAATACGTGTGGGTAGCGTGATGTAATGAGCTTATCTAAATACATCGCTGTTGTTTCCCCATCAATCGTGATGTTTGTGCCTAAAATCACTTCTTCTGCCTCAGGTAGTCTTGCAAGTAATGAGTCAATATTTAAGTTATTTGGCATAATTCCCTTGCTTGAAGAAATCAAACCATTTAATACGTGATATGTACCACGGTATTCCGCTGTTTTTTCCATTGCGATCACATCTTTAGGAGACTGTACTACGAAGATTTGTTTTTGATTTCGACTATCATCACGACAGATTTCGCATTCCTCTTTCTCAGAAAGATTTCCGCATATTTTACAATGGGTTATTTTTTCATGAACGTCATTAATTGCCTGGGCGAATTCTTTAGCTTCTTGGAGATTCATTTCCATGATAGAAAATGCGTATCTTTCCGCTGTCTTTTCACCTACTCCTGGCAAGAATTTCAAACGTTCAATCAGTTTGGTTAAACTTTTTGGGTACATTCTTTACATCCCCGGAAGTTTTAATCCACTTGTGGCTGAGCCAAGTTTATTTTCTCTATCTTGGAATGCCTTATCTACCGCTTCATTGACTGCAATTAGAATTAAGTCTTGTAACATTTCCTTGTTGTCTACTGACATGAGATCATCTGCGATTTCTACAGACTGCACTTCATTTCTTCCGTTTACAACAACCTTTACACCATTTCCACCTGCTTTACCTTCATATTCAGTGGCGTTTAGTTCTTCTTCGATTTTGCCTAGATTATCTTGCATCTGGCGAGCCTGTTCCATTAATTTCTGAATATCCATTTTCTATTCCTCTATTTCTAATATTTCAGGGTTAAAAATTGCTTTTACCTTATCTTCTGTTGATACTTCTTGTGGTTTTTCAATTGTATATCGAACAATTGATTTTGGTTGTGGCAAATTACCTGCTTTCTTCAATTCGATAAACTTTAAAGTTGCATCTTTCATCGCATCATTTGTAGCGATATACAACATTTTATCAATCCCTAATGTTTCTCTTGCGAATTGATATAACTTTTGGTTCATCTTTGGTTCATTCATTCGATTTGCTAGAACTTTCGAATCTGTAGCTAATACCACACAATCAAGTCCACTTGCTACTATTCTTGTTTCTTCTAGCAGTGATGTATATTTCTTACTATTCATATCAAACAAGCTATGAATCTTGTTGAACTTCTCATCATCTTCGTATTTAATTGCTTTCTGGCACTGTACGAGAAGCGTCAAAATTTCATCACTTGACAGTTCATTAGAACTTGTAGAAGCCGCTGTTTTTATTGGCTCTGCTGGCTTTTGTTCTTCTTTAATTTCTTGTGGTTGTTCTACTGGTTTTTCTGGTTCTTTCAGTTTTACTGTAGGAACAACATATTCACTTTCCTTTTGTTGAATAGGAACTTCCACACGTTTTTCAACCACTACTGTTTCTGTGGTAGGTTGAATTGCTAAACCTAAACAAATTACTTCAAAACAGCTTGCTGAAGAAGTCGCAATTCTAAATTTATCTTTAGAATCAAACATCTTTTCAATTATATGCATGCATGTTTTCTGTGATAGGGTTTCTGATAGGTTCTCAGCTTGTTCTTTTGAAATTAATTTTAGTAATTTATCTTTCTTCGTAGAATGATAAATTACTACATCTTTCAGGATATCTATCATGCCATCCGTAAACTTCTGGAAATCGATACCTTGATGTTCATACTTCTTAGTTCTCATAAGGATATCTTCTAAGTTTCCTGCATGAATTGAATGAATTAAGTTTATCTTTTCTTCAACAGATGCTAATCCATAGATATGATCTACTTCTTCTGCAGTAATATGATCACTTGTATAGGAAGCACATTGATCCATAATACTTAGCGCATCACGCATACCACCATCGCATAAAATCGCAATATTCTCTGCAGCTTCTTCATCTAAGTAGATATTTTCTTTCTTAGCGATATCTAATAGATGATTCTTGATTTGATCTTTACGTAATTTTGTAAAGTCAAAGCGTTGACATCTCGAAATAATTGTTGGGAGTAATTTTTGTGGGTCTGTTGTGGCTAGCACAAAGATGACATTTTCTGGCGGCTCTTCTAACGTCTTCAATAATGCACTGGATGCTGCACTAGATAACTGATGAACCTCGTCGACAATATATACCTTGTGATGTCCTTGCATAGGTGCAAGTTTACTACGATCAATTAAATCACGGATATCTTCCACGTGAGTTTCATTCGCAGCGTTAATTTCAATAATGTCTGGATGTGTTCCGTTATTCGCAGCTTTACAGTTATCGCATTCTTCACATGGAGCCTTCTCTGGATGTTCACAGTTTACTGCTTTTGCAAGAAGTCTTGCCATTGTAGTCTTTCCTGTACCTCTTGGACCACAGAAAAGATATGCGTGGCCTACTTTATGCTCACGCACTGCATTTTTAATCGATTGAACTATATACTCTTGTCCTACTACTTCTTCGAAGTTTGCAGAACGATATTTTTGATATAACGCTTGCTTTGACATTATTTTTCTCCCAGTGTATTCATTATAACAAAATTCCTACATTCACATGTAGGAATTCACTGTATATTGGCTTTATTTTTCTGTTTTTTTTCTTTTGTGATTTCTCGTTTTTTGCGGAAGTAATTTGTTAGAATCTCACTACACTCTTTTTGTAGGATATTCCCTACAATATTTGGATAATGATTTAATCGATTTATCTTCTTTAAATCAATTACCGTCTCCAAACAACCACCCTTTGGATCCTGCGTACCATAATATACCGTTCTAATACGAGAAAGGTTGATAATTCCTGTACACATCATACATGGCTCTAATGTTACATATAAATCACAATCATTGAGGCACCAGTTGCCTTTTATTTCTGCAGCTTTCTGAATTGTCATCATTTCTGCATGTGCATATGCTTGGTTCAGTTGTTCTTTAAGATTATGTCCACGTGAAATTACTTCTCCATCACATACTATGATGCATCCAACAGGCACTTCATCTATTTCTTCTGCTTTTCTAGCTTCTTCTAGAGCTAGTTCCATATATTCTTCGTGTGTTTTCATAAAATAAAAGTGGCACACGCGATACAGGGACATCTATGGCTGCTGCCTTCCGGCCCTGACCAGGTTCAATGTATATATGCTGTGCCATGTATGATTATAGCAAATTTATCGTACTTGTCCAAGAGTGTATTTTAAAAGGATTGTTTCACGTGAAACAATCCTTCGTGTTTTAGAAACTCTTCTTCTTTGTTGGAGGAACAATCTTTTCCTGTCCGCCCATATAAGGTCTGAGTGGTTCTGGAATATTGAGAGATCCATCTTCATTTAAGTTATTTTCAACAAAGGCAATTAACATACGTGGTGGTGCTACTACTGTGTTATTTAGTGTATGTGCAAAGTAGTTACCCTTTTCACCCTTGATACGAATTCCAAGTCTTCTAGCTTGTGCATCACCTAAGTTAGAGCAGCTTCCAACTTCGAAGTATTTCTTCTGACGTGGAGACCAAGCTTCAACATCACAACTCTTAACCTTAAGATCTGCTAAGTCACCAGAGCAGCATTCCAATGTTCTTACTGGAATGTCTAATGAGCGGAAGAAGTCTACGCTATTCTGCCATAACTTATCATACCATCCCTTTGATTCTTCTGGCTTACACACTACAACCATTTCTTGTTTTTCGAATTGGTGTACACGATATAGACCTCTTTCTTCAATTCCATGTGCACCAACTTCCTTACGGAAACATGGGCTATATGAAGTTAAAGCGTATGGTAAATCCTCTTCTTTTAAGATTTGACCCATAAAGCGACCAATCATAGAGTGTTCTGATGTACCGATAAGATATAAATCTTCACCTTCAATCTTATACATCATATTCTGCATTTCCGCAAAACTCATAACACCTGTTACAACACTGCTATGAATCATGAATGGAGGAATGAAATATGTAAATCCACGATTGATCATAAAGTCTCTAGCGTAAGATAAGATAGATGAATGCAATCTAGCAATATCTCCTTGTAAGTAATAGAAACCATTGCCTGATGTTCTACCTGCACTATCAATATCAATACCTGCAAGCTTTTCTAAAATATCTGTGTGATATGGAATTTCAAATGAAGGAGCGACTGGTTCTCCATATTTTTGGATTTCTACATTTTCGGAGTCATCTTTTCCGATTGGAACAGAAGGATCAATGATATTTGGAATTACCATCATTCTATTTTTGATTTCTTCCGCCAGCTTAGCTTCTTTAACTTCTAAACTTTCCAATTCCGCATCCATGTCCTTTACGGATTGTTTTGCCTGTTCTGCGGCTTCGATATTTTTATCTCTCATATAGAGACCAATTTGTTTGGAAATCTTATTTCTTTCTCCACGTAGAGTATCTCCTCGTGTTTTCGCTGCGCGATACTCTGCATCCATGCTTAGTACTTCATCAACAAGTACTAACTTTTCATCTTGGAACTTCTTTTTGATGTTTTCTTTTACTAATTCTGGATTTTCTCTAATTAGATTAATATCTATCATAATTTACCTCTTCTCTAAAAATAAAAAAGCATCATCCATCAAAGGGACGATGTCAACGCGGTGCCACCCTTTTTGTTAAATTGTTTCACGTGAAACAATTTAACCACTTCATTAGCGATAACGGCACAACCGGAAAGTATTAGTTTCACTCAAGAGTGGATTCATACATCACAATGATAACTCACATCATCCGTTACCTTTCTGAAAATGCTTTTGTACTACTATTCTCTATCGACGTTTTAACAAAATAATTTAATCATTTTGACATTGATTTGTCAATGTAGCAAAACAGTGATATATTTAAGATGATTTAACAACTCAGTTGTTTTAATAATAAGGAGAATAGGTATGGCAAAAAAGTCGCAGTACAAACAAAAGTTAGAGTATAACAACAACTACAACAGAAACAACTACCGCTCATTCTCAGTCCGCTTTAACAATAAAGTTGAGAAAACAGTTATCGCTTGGCTTGAAGCTAAAGAATCTGTAAAGGGTTACTTATGTGATCTAATTATTGCAGATATGGAAAAGAATGGAAAAAAGACTGCCTCAAAGAAACCAACTAAGAAGGCAACAGTAAAGACTGAAAAGAAACTTGCCAAAAAAACTACTCCGGCTAAGAAAGTCGCAAAACCAGTAGCTAAAAAGACAGTTGCTAAGCCTGCTGCAAAGAAAGTTACTAAGAAGAAAGTCGCAAAACCAGTAACTACAAAGAAAACAACAAAGGCACCAGTAACAAAGAAAGCTGCTAAACCAGCTAAGAAGACTACAAAGAAAAAGTAATCTTACATTAAAACTTCTGCATTTTGCTACGGAAGTTTTTTTTTATACTCAATCGAGTAGGAGGAAGTTTTAAAGAGTTTTAAAACTTCCGACCTCTCACACCA
>CALISH010000173.1 GCA_938041275.1 uncultured Solobacterium sp. | reverse complement strand
TAAAAAATATTAATGAGAGAAAGGGAAATAAAATGATAACATTAACCAAAGAAGATAAAGACAAAATTAGAGTATTTGCGGGGACATCAAGTAAAAAATTAGCAGAAAAAATGGAAAACAAAAAACCGTATTACATTACAACCGCAATCGCATATACATCAGGAAAACCACATATCGGAAATGTTTATGAGATTGTACTAGCAGACGCAATTGCTAGATTTAAACGTGCAGAAGGCTATGACGTACGTTTCCAAACAGGAACAGATGAACATGGCCAAAAGGTCGAAGAGAAGGCAAAGGCTGCAGGTAAGACACCAAAACAATTCGTAGATGATGTCGCAGCAGTTATCAAACAACAGTTTGATGTTATGAATACTTCTTATGACTACTTCATTCGTACTACAGATGAGTCACATGAAAGACAAGTACAGAAGATCTTCAAGAAGTTCTATGACCAGGGTGATATCTATAAGGGATATTATGAAGGTTTATATTGTCAAGAAGATGAAGCCTTCTACACAAAGAGTCAGTTAACAGAAGAAGGAAAGTGTCCTGTCTGTGGTGGCGAAGTTGTACCGATGAAGGAAGAAGCGTACTTTTTTAAGATGAGTAAGTACGCTGACCAATTGATGAAGTATATCGATGAACATCCACATTTCATTCAACCTGAAAGTCGTAAGAATGAAATGGTAAATAACTTCTTAAAACCAGGATTACAAGACCTTTGCGTATCACGTACTTCCTTTAAGTGGGGAATCCCAGTAGAGTTTGATCCAAAGCACGTTGTATATGTTTGGATTGACGCATTATCTAACTATATTACAGGTCTTGGATATGATGCGGATGGAAATCATGGCTCACTATATAAGAAATACTGGCCAGCAGATCTTCATTTGATTGGTAAGGATATTATCCGTTTCCATACAATTTATTGGCCAATCATGTTAATGGCATTGAACGAGCCATTACCAAAGCAGGTATTTGGTCACCCATGGTTACTGATTGGTGATTCTAAGATGTCTAAGTCACACGGTAATGTTATTTATGCGGATGACTTAGTGAAATTATTTGGTGTAGATGCTGTTCGTTTTATCATGTTACATGAGATGCCATTTGCACAAGATGGACATGTTACATATGACCTAATGATTGAACGTATTAATAGTGACCTTGCGAATAACCTAGGTAACTTAGTGAACCGTACAATCTCCATGCAAAATAAATACTTTGGTGGAGTTGTAGCGAATCCAAACGTTAGTGAACCAATCGATGATGAACTAAAAGCAGTAGCTACAGGCACCGTAAAGAAGGTCATCGAGAAGATGGATGAACTCAGAGTGGCTGACGCAATCCAAGATATTCTTGATTTATTCTCCAGATGTAATAAGTACATCGATGAGACAACACCTTGGGCACTTGCGAAGGATTCCGAAAAGATTGAACGACTTGCGACGGTTCTCTATAACTTATTAGAATCTGTACGCATCGCAGCTGTATTAATGGAACCATTCTTCCCAGAGACATCTAAGAAGATTTTAGATGACTTAAATACACAACAAAGAGACTTCGAAACAATTTCTGAATTTGGCAAGCTTGAAACTGGCATCCATGTTGCAGAGAAACCAGAGATCTTATTTGCACGTATCGATGAAAAGGCAATTCAATCCAAGATTGATATGATTAATGAAATCAATGCGAAAGCACGTAAGAAGGAAATTGAAAAGAAGCCAACTGTTACGGTAGAAGACTTCCAAAAGATTGACTTGCGTGTTGGTAAGGTCCTCTCTTGTGAAAGACATCCAGATGCAGATAAGCTATTCGTCCTAAAAGTAGACTTGGGAGATGGTGAAGTGCGTCAGATTGTTTCTGGATTAGCACAAAGCTATACACCAGGACAAGTCATTGGCAAGAGTATTGTAATGATTGCTAACCTACAACCAACAGTCATCCGTGGTGTTGAATCACAGGGGATGTTACTTGCTGGTAAGGAAGAAAAGACAATCGGACTTGTTGAAGTCAATGGCTTAACTCCAGGCACAAAAGTTCAATAAACAGGCGCTCCAAAATTAGATGGGGTGTTGAAAAAACGATTGTAAAGAAGGATGGGG
>CALISH010000172.1 GCA_938041275.1 uncultured Solobacterium sp. | reverse complement strand
CGGAAATTTAAAGCAGGTGAGGTGACAGATGATACTGTGAATACCTTACTAGTATGTGATTCAATCATTGAAGATAGAAAATTTGATACAGAATTATACCTTCACAAATTATTGCGATGGGCAGATGAAAATCCAGAAAAGAATGCAAGTCAAATTGGACCATCTACTTCAAAAGCTCTAGATTTATTACGTGCTGGTAAAAGTTATATAGAGTCTGGAAAGTATGGAACCACAAATGGATCTGCTATGAAGGTTAGTCCGCTTGGGATTCTGCATGATTATCATGACATCATAGGCTTAGTAGATGATGTTTGTAAACTATGTCTTCCAACGCACAATACAAGTATTGCGATTGCAGGTGCGAGTGTTATCGCAACGCTATCTAGTTATGCGTTGCGACATGAATATGATGAAGAAGAACTTTGGTCACTAGCGAAACTTGCAATTGAAGAGGGCATGAAACATGGAAACCAACTTCCTTCAGCGTCGCTATCAAAGAGACTTGATTTAATTCGACAGGATATTACGACATTATCTGAGAAAGAGGTTCTTGAGAAACTTGAGACAGTATACGGTGTTGGGTTTGAGACTATTGAAACAATTCCGGCTGTACTTGCAATGATTATCTTGAGCAAAGGGAATCCAATGAAGTCTGCTCAATTATCAGCTAATATTGCAGGGGATAGTGATACGATCGGTTCTATATCCACCGCTATCTGTGGCGCATTTCATCCAAAATTTAATAGTTTAGAGATCAAACACATTGAGGAAGTCAATGGGATTAATTTTAAAGAATATGTAGATGGATTAGAAAGAGTATTCAAATAAGTAGAAAAAGGACTCCAATATGATATTGAAGTCCTTTTCAATGGTGCGGATAACAGGAATCGAACCTGCACTCCGAAGGAACTAGATCCTAAATCTAGCGCGTCTGCCAGTTCCGCCATATCCGCGTGCTAGATAATAATAGCAGAATAGTAAGACGATGAAAAGCATAAAATGATTAATTCGTTGATTGTGTGTTAATTAACTGGTTCACATAGTATGGAAATTGCTTTTCCCACCATGGCCAATCGTGGCTGACGTCAAATCCCCAGTACTCGACATGGGTGGGGATATTCTTATATTTGAGTAGTTCTTCTAAGCGACGAGTATCCTCTAACATTGGATGTTCCCAAGCACCCTGTCCACAACAGATATAAATCTGTTTCTGGCGGTATTTTTCAACATATGGATGATCATAGTGCATACCGTTGATAAAGTCATTTGGGGAATTTTGGTAGATGATTTCGTTGCTGTAGGAGCCAAAGAATGGGTAGGTACTATATACACCAGATAAGCAGATACATCCTGCAAATAAGTCTGGCATACGGAACAAGATATTTAATGCGTGATAAGCACCTAGTGAGCATCCCATCGTATAAACTTTACTTTCTCTTTGATTTGGATATAAGTCGCGGAATAGGGGTAATAGTTCTTGGTAAATATAATTAAAATACGCTTCGTGAGCACTAATGCGATCATTGATATTTTTCCATTCTGCAGACCAAGATTCTCCATCGATGGAGTCACAACATAGTACCATGACTTTTCCTTGATCAATTTGATTGGAAATGGATTGGATTAGGTTACGGTTTTCATAGTCGTAGAATCTTCCATCTTGGGATGGAAAGGCAAGTAGCACAATGCCAGCATGACCAAAAACCTTAAATTCCATATCACGATTTAAATAATTACTATAACTCTTGTGGTAGTTTATCTGCATGTGGCTTCACTTCCTTTTCCGTCACAAAATCAACAAACTCATGTAGTTCCTTCATCGTTTTAAAGCGGGCAACATAGAATTCATTACCCATCGCGGCATCTAGCACCTGTGGCATTCTTTCGTGCATGACGATATTTGCGCCAAAGCGTTGGAAGACTTCGAGACCAGAATGTGCATAATGACTACCGTCACGTAGGCCTACGTGTACACAGTGGTAAATAGGATGTGGTGATACCATATTTTGTACATGCATGCATATTTTTGCATAGATCATGTAGATGTTGATATCTTGCGAGTAATTGATCATATCTGTCATGTATCCACCTGGTGGACGCATGTTCACTTCTAGACCGATTAAATCACCTTTCTTACCAAGTCCTTCTTTATCTTCTGTCATACGGAAATACTCTGTATGGAAGAAACGTGAACGAAGGTTAAAGGCATGGATGAGTCGTTCACCCATCTGGTTAAGGTCTTTTGGTATTTCAATTTCATTCCAGAAGATACAGTCTGTCTTTCCATTTACAATTTCCATAACTGGGTTTGGGAATACATGGCATGTACGGTAAACGATTTTGTTGTTTTCATCTACAATACCATCGAATGACAGGATGTATCCTGGAACATATTCTTCCATGATATATTCATGTGGTAGTTGAATTTTATAGAAGTCTTCAAGTTCGCTGTCATTACGAATCTTCCAAGTTGCGCTAGAACCTACACCATTGTTAGGTTTTACGACAACTGGATAACCCACTTTAGAGATAAACTCTTTACCAGCTTCTAAAGTGGATACGATGTGATAGCGTGCGGTTGGTACATTTGCCTTGTGATAGTATGCCTTCATTTCAGACTTTAGCTTATAGTGCACAACATCGTCTGCTTTATCACCAGTGGTAATATTAAAATCCTGACGAAGTTTCGCGTCTTGAAATAACCAATATTCATTATTGGACTCTAACCAATCAATTTTGCCATAACGATGCGCAAACCATGCGACAGCACGATATACCTCATCATAGTTCTCTAGAGAATTTACCTGATAGTAATCATCAAAAGCTGACTTTTGTACGTCGCTTAAAGAGTTATAATTTGCATCACTGATTGCGAGGGAACGACCACCTAATTGTTTCCAAGCGAGTGGGAATTGATAATATGTCTTAGGAAAATTAGGGGAAATAAAGATAAAGTTTTTTTGCATAATATTCACCTACTTTGTAGTGATTTTAGCATATTTTAGAGTATATAGATGAAGAAGGCACATACTTTTTCGCTAGAAAGTTTATAATAGTACCAGGAGGTATTCATAATGGGCGAACTATTATTACAATTAAGAAAAGATAATATGACGGCAATGAAGGAACATGATACTCTTACAAAGGGTGTATTGAGTCTTGTGATTTCCGCAATTGCACTTGCGGAGAAAGAAGCTGGTCATACGTTAGAGAAGAATGATGAACTAGCGTATATTCAACGTGAAATCAAGCAGACAAATGAAACGATTGAGAGTATTCCTGAAAATCGTGAAGATTTAAAGGAAGAGGCACAAAAGAAGTTGAAACTACTTTCTTCTTACTTACCGAAGCAGTTAACGGAAGAAGAGATTCATCAAATTATCGAAGGAATCTTACAAGAGAAGGGCTTAGAGCCTCTCAAGCGTAATCAAGGCCCTGTAATGAGAGAAATTCTTGATAAGTATAAGGGTCAAACAGACGGTAAGACTGTTAACCGTATTCTTGGTACAATCTTGCATTAAAAAACAAGTAACTTTCGTTACTTGCGATTGTTTGGATCAAAATTTGTAATTTGTCGAACAACTTCGGCAGCTAATGTAATACCCGCAACCGGTGGCACGAAGGCAGTGGAACCTGGAATACTCCATTTCACTGCTTTTTCTTGTTCCTCATCAGGGTATTCAATTGGTTTGATTGGAGCCTCTATCGAACAACATACTTGTAAGTCTTTGATGTTACGTACACGTAACTCATGGCGCATGACTTTTGCGAGTGGATCATTTTTTGTGTCGTAGATATCCATTACACGAACTTTTGTTGGATCGAAGCGATTGCCACAGCCCATTGCAGAGATGATAGGAACACCTAAACTCTTAGCGGTTACAATTAAATCAATCTTAGCGGTAACGTTATCGATAGCATCGATGATATAGTCATATTGGCTAAAATCAAATTGGTCTTTAGTTTCAGGCAAATAGAAGATAGGTAGAGCAGTCACAACCGTGTCTGGACTGATTGTGTGGATGCGCTCTTTCATTACATCTACTTTGTATTGGTCGATAGTTGCGTCAGTTGCGATGAGTTGTCGGTTGATATTGGTGAGTGAAACCGTATCGTGGTCGACAATATCGATTTTACCAATCCCACTGCGTGCTAAAGCCTCAATGGCGTATCCACCAACTCCACCAACACCGAATACGATGACGTGTGCTTGTTGGATCTTATGTAGTGCGTCTCTTCCGATGACGCGTTGTGTTCTAGAAAAACGATTGATCATGTTTATACCTCGCAGTTTATTGTAACGTAAATTTGATATGGATGGAACGTATCTGCAGTGATTTATAAATTGGTGTAAAATAGTAGCGAGGAAAAAAATATGGCAAAAAAAGAAGTAAAGACAAATGTGATGCGTATTTTGGATACAGAAGGAATTACGTATCAGGAACATACCTATGACGTGAGTGATGGTTTGATAGATGGCGTATCGGTTGCACAAAAGTGTGGAGAAAATCCAGAACAGGTCTTTAAGACACTGGTTACAAAAGGTGATGATGGCAATCATTATGTATTTGTGATTCCAGTAAAAGAGAAGTTAGATTTAAAGTCTTGTGCACGTGCAGTTGGTGTAAAGAGTGTGGAGATGTTACCACAGAAGGAACTGTTAAAGACAACTGGTTATGTCCATGGTGGATGTTCACCAATTGGGATGAAAAAATTGTTTGTGACAGTTTATGATGAGACAATCGTATTGTTTGATACGATTCTTGTCTCAGGCGGTAAAGTCGGTACACAGATTGAAATTGCGCCTGATGATATTATCAAAATTACAGAGGGTAAGATTGCAGGTTTAACACAATAAAGAAAAGCGGTTCACTTCAATTTGGTTTTCCACTTTTTTATGAGATATGTGATTAGAAATCCGAAACTATATCCACACATATCGATGAAACAGTCGCGTAATTCGGCAGATCTTCCAGGAGTAAAGGATTGAATGCCTTCATCGATTATCGGTGTTAACACCATCCATAGGATAATGACTATCTTTTGTTTGCGCTCTTGGATGGTATGTGAGCTGACAGTCGATACCAAGATGCCAAGTAGAGCGTATTCGCTAAAGTGGGCAAATTTACGAATGAGTGTGTGGAATAATTGGAATGGTATGAAATGTAGGAATTGTAATTGATTATAAATGCGATAGCTTAGTGTTTGGCTCAGATTTGCGGAGACTTTTCCGGTTTGTGCTGAGTTATGAAATATCCAAAGTGTATATGCAATGACGATAGTCCAAAGGATGATGTTTTTTATACGGTTATCTTTCATTAGTCATTCTCCATATCGTAGTACCTATGATATAATACCTTCCATGAATAAGAAAAGTGTAATCAATTTTTTGATGGTTTTAGCCGGAACGTTTTTATTATCTATGTCAGTAGAATTTTTTATTTTACCGTACAAGATTCTTTCCGGTGGCGTCGCTGGTCTTGCGGTTGCCTTTGAACCATTCTTCCATATAGATAAGACCTTGTTTGCGAACTCGGCGGTGATTGGCTTCCTAATTTTAGGAGCAGTTATCCTTGGTAAGGAATTTGCCTTAACAACGATGTTGTCTTCACTTGCCTATCCAGTATTTAACAACTTGTTGATTAAGGTTCCAAATCCAATCACTGTTGATCCGATTTTGGCTGCTTTATATGCAGGACTTCTTGGTGGTACTGGTATTGGTATTGTGATGAGAGCTGGGTCGAGTACAGGTGGTATGGATATACCGGCCTTGATTTTACATAAGTTTACAGGTATACAAATTTCAGTTTTGGTTATTATTATTGATACTTTAACGGTTGGATTAGGGATTGCGGCGTATGGCATTAACTCTGCACTACTTGGTCTTGTGTCCGTATTTGCGTCTGGCTTTGCGATTGGAAAGGTGCTGAGTGCTGGACAAGGTGCTAATGCCAAGTCTGTACATATTATTTCCAGTCATTGGGAAGAGTTAAGAGATGGAATCTATCAGGAACTCAATCGTGGTGTTACGATTTTAGATGGTCGTGGTGGATTCAATAGTGAAGCTAAGAATGTCATATTGGTTGTCGTATCAACACGTCAATATGCAAGTTTGATTTCATTAATTAATCGAATTGATCCAAAAGCATTTGTGATTACAA
This sequence comes from uncultured Solobacterium sp., assembly GCA_938041275.1. Lineage (GTDB taxonomy): Bacteria > Bacillota_I > Bacilli_A > Erysipelotrichales > Erysipelotrichaceae > Bulleidia. The sequence goes on along the minus strand of CALISH010000172.1, from coordinate 7,260 downwards.
ATGATGCGTCTGATATGCATGGTGAAGGTTTCACCTACGCTTCATCCAATATTTAACAGAATGTGATAAAATTATTGGGCAGGATTTCACAAGTAAGGAGGTACCCTTATGATTCAATGCAACCATGTTTACAAACGATATAAAAATGGTACGAATGCACTGTATGATATAAATTTATCAGTTGATCAGGGTGAATTTGTTTACGTTATTGGGCCAACAGGCTCTGGTAAATCTACTTTGATTAAGTTGATGGATGCGGAAGAAATGTGTACAAAAGGCAACGTAAAAGTTGTCGGTATTGATGTTGGTGAATTATCCAAGCGTCAGATTCCTATCTATCGCCGTAATATCGGTGTTGTATTCCAGGATTATAAATTGTTGCCACATTTAACAGTATTTGAAAATATTGCGTATGCCTTAGAAGTCATCGGTATGAAAAAGGCACAGATTCGCAAGCGTACAATCGAAGTGATGAAGGTCGTGGGCTTAAGTGAAAAGGGCAATTCTTTTCCGAAGGAGTTATCTGGTGGACAACAGCAGCGTGTAGCGATTGCACGTGCGATTGCCAACCGTCCTAAGGTTTTGATTGCGGATGAGCCTACTGGTAACTTGGACCCAGCAAAATCAGATGAGATTATGGACTTACTACAGGAAATTAATCAGCGTTATGGTACAACCGTTGTGATGGTTACCCATGATATTACGCTTGTAAATAAGTATCGTAAGCGTACGATTGTTTTGGAACAAGGACACATTGTGGCTGACCGTTCCGAAGGAGGTTATGTTCGTCATGATTAGACCAATTCGTGAAGGTATTCGTGGTGTTGGTAGACACTGGGCAATGTCTCTTTCAAGTGCAATTGCGGTTACAGTAACACTAATGATTATTAGTTTGTTCTTGGTATTGAGTTATCACTTAGAACAATTTACTCGTTCCGTAGAGTCTTCCGTTGAAATTTCTGTAATGGTTTCGTATGATGCGGAGTCTTCATCAAGTCTAAAACAGATTGAGAAGGCAATCGCTGCAATTGACGGGGTTGAAAGGGTAACATATTCATCGAAAGATGATGAGTTAAAATATTACATCAACAGTTTTGAAGATGAGCGTACAAGAGCGGTGTTTGAGCCATTTAAGGCAGATAACCCTATGCATGACGCCTACTACGTAGAAACAAAGAATGGCGCAAATCTTGAGGATATTGCTAAGAAGATTGGTCAGATAAATGGTGTCGATAGTGTCAACTATGGTGGTCAAAGTACCTTGAACATGGTTGATGCGATGTCATCTATTCGCCGTTTTGGTGGTATCTTAGTAGCTGCGTTAACATTACTTGCGATTTTCTTAATTCAAAATACAATCAAACTTACAATTTATGCACGTAAGGATGAGATCACGATCATGAAGCATGTAGGTGCGACAAACGGGTTTATCCGTGCTCCTTTCCTTTGGGAGGGTATTATTACAGGTATTCTAGGCGCAATTATCCCGATTGGTCTAACGATTTGGGGTTACATTGTGATTTTTGAAAAGACCTCTGGTGTATTAATCTCTAATATGTTCCGTTTAGAGAAGGCGTTCCCATTCTTATACTATATTTCAGGTATCTTGTTATTAGTTGGTATTTTGGTTGGTCTTTTCGGAAGCTGGCTCTCCGTAACGAAGTATTTGAGGGATAAGCGATGAAAAAATTAACGAAGATATGTCTATGCCTATTGATGGCAGTAATTATGGTTGGAAATCAATCGAGTACTGTTATTGCGGATGAAGATTATTCCAACTCGGAATATTGGTTGAATCGTTGTACAAACTACGGCAAAGATGACGCTAGTGCATGTGAGGCGTATAAGGCTTACTTAGAGTCTCAGAATGCGGAGATGAGTCAACAGATTGCGGCTTGGAAGGCTCAAAAAGCTGACATGGAAGCCAATATCTCAAAATATGCAGCGAAGATTTCGGAGTATCAGACTCAGATTGATACAAAGCAAGCTGAAATTACACAGAAAGAAGCTGAAATTGACGCAAAGCAAAAAGAAATCGATAACAAGCAGGCTGAGATTGATCAAAATCAAAAGACTGCAGATAAACTACAAGATAAAGTAAAGACACGTATGGTGTTGAATCAACCTACCATGCGTACAAATCAATATATTGATATTTTGATGGGTGCGAATAACTTCACAGACTTTATTCGTATTGCGAATGGTTTAAGTACAATTTCTCAATACGATAAGAAGACTTTGAATGAACTTGTTCAGATTATCGCAACGTTAAACAAACAAAAAGAAGAGCTTGTTGTTGCGAAGAATGAACTAGAGATTCAAAAGAAGGAAAAACAAGACCAACAAAAAGAACTCATTACTTTACAGACTTATGTGCAGATTGCCCAAGAGGCAGCGCAGAAGACTGCGGCTGCACTTCGTGGCTCAATTGAAACAAAGAACTCAGATATTGCGCAAAACAATGCATTGATGTCGGGAATCACTGCTCAAATTGAAGCGATTCCTACAACAAATGGTTGGACTTATCCAGTTGATGGCGCTTGGCGTAGTGCTGGTACTTGGTCTTATCCAGATGGTAGTATTCACTTGGGATATGACTTTGCGGCTGGTTATGGTACGACAATTCGTGCAGTTGCCAATGGTGTCGTGTTAAGAGGCGTTAATGGCTGTCCAACAGTTGGTTATCTAGGCGATAGTTGTGGATATCAGTTTGGTGGTGCTTCTTATTCTGGTAACCAGGTTATCTTACTTGTAACAGTCAATGGTAGTTTGTATGGTGTGGATTACTTCCACATGACATTAAATACACCGGTTGCGACTGGTACGATTGTAAATGCAGGTGATGTGATTGGACAGGTAGGCTCCTCTGGTAATACGACTGGACCACACTGTCACGTGGAAATCTTCTATTTAGGAGATGCGTCTGGATTTGCGTATTACGCTGCGAACTGGAATGGTGATGTCAGCTTTGGTGCAGGTTGGGCTAATGGAAGATACGGTCGATATGGAAGACGTTGTAGTGAAGGTGTCGGTGCTCCATGCCGTATCCAACCTGAAGAAGTATTTGGTTATTAAAATAGCATTTAAGAGTCTCTTCTAAAATAGAGACTCTTTTTAGAAAGATAGAGGCAGTAAAATGGACGAAAATAAAGAAGAATTACAGAACGATGAAAAAGTATACAGTATTCCTTTCCGTCGTCATCTGTGGCCAGAAGAAGTGGCTTTAAAACAAGAACAGAAGAAAGTAAAACGTCTACGCATCCTTATGGTAGCGTTTGTCGTAGTTGCCTTAGTAGGTGGGTGGTTGCTTGGCTCAGTACTGCCATTATCTTCACTTGCGCCTGCTCGTAAGAATGTGGTGAATAATCTTCCTTTGAATTCTGATGAGAAAATCAATGGTGTTCTACAGGTGATGGAGAATGATTGGTTTTTTGCGGATCAAGTAGAAAATATTGATACAAAATTAACAGACCAGGCTCTAAAGGGTATTACAACCAATGATATTGATAAGCATACAGAATATATGACGGCTGATGAGATGAAGCAGTTTACAGATTCTATCAACCGTAATTATGTAGGGATTGGTGTACAGTTCTTACAGGCCAATGGAATCAACATTATCGAGCGTGTCTTCCGTAATTCACCAGCGGATAAAGCAGGTGTAAAAGCTGGAGATATCATGAATAAGGTCAATGGTGAATCACTCACTGGTAAGACAACAGAAGAAATCAAGAATCTAGTACAGGGTGATAGTGGTACGGATGTAACGATTGAATTCATCCGTCAGGAACAACCTCTTGAGATAACAATTACTCGTGCAGCTGTTAGTGCAACTGCATTTGGCGAGATTCTAAGTGATAATACAGGTTACTTACAGATTTATCAGTTTGGTGAAAATACAACCAATGAAGTTAAGACATATCTAGATGATTTCAAGAATGCGAATGTATCAAATATCGTGATTGACTTACGTGATAACGGTGGTGGATATCTAACCGCACTACAGGGGATTGCGTCATATTTCTTGCCAAAGGATACACTTGCGATGAAACAAGTGTATGCGGATGGTACGACGGAAGAAATCCGTACAACAGATGGTATGTATGACAATATTAAGAAGATTGCCATCTTAGTAAATAAGAATACAGCGAGCGCATCAGAAGTACTCACAATGGCACTCAAGGAACAACATCAGAATGTAACAGTAATTGGTGTAACGACCTATGGTAAGGGTACAGTACAGGTATCACGTGTATTCAAAGATGGTTCTGCACTTAAATATACAACTTCAAAATGGACTTCCCCGAACGATGTTTGGGTCAATGGTGTTGGTATTACACCAGACGATGAAGTGAAGTTACACGAAGTGATGTATACTTCTTTACCAAAGATGAATGATACGGATCGTTACACTTATGATAGTGTTGGTGAACCAGTAAAGTTCGCCCAACTATGTTTAGATTACCTAGGATATAGCGTTGGTCGTACCGACGGTTATTTCTCATCTCAAACAGAAGACGCATTACGTCAGTTTGAGACAGACAAAGGTATTACAGCAGATGGTGTATTAGATAAAGAAACATTCAGTACGCTCTATAGTGCTGTGGTACTAGATTGGAATACAACAAAGACACATGATGTTCAACTACAGAAAGCACAGGAAGTTTTAAATGGATGATCGTAAGTTTGAACTTGTATCGCCATTTAAGCCTACAGGAGACCAACCGAAGGCGATTGCGGAACTGGTTGCTGGCCTGCATGCAGGTAAGAAGGAACAGGTTCTAGAGGGTGCTACTGGTACTGGTAAGACATTTACCATGGCGAATATCATTGCGCAGATGAATCGACCAACGTTGGTGTTTTCACACAATAAGACATTAGCTGGTCAGTTATATTCTGAGTTTAAAGAACTATTCCCACACAATCGTGTAGAGTTCTTTGTATCAAACTTCGATTATTATCAACCTGAGGCATATATGCCAAAGAGTGATATGTATATTGAAAAGACAGCTGCGATCAATGAAGAATTAGATATGTTCCGTGAGTCTACTTTGAATTCTCTTTTGGAAAGAAGAGATACAATCGTTGTCGCATCTGTCGCATGTATCTATGCGGCAAGTGATCCTATTGAGTATAAGAATATGTTCTATACAATACGTGTAGGAGAAAGCATTGACCGTAATGATTTGATGCGTCGTTTGATTGAACTACAATATTCACGTAACGACGTTGACCAAACAAGAGGTACGATACGTGTACGTGGAGATATTATTGATTTAACACCATCTTATACAAATGAATTCAATATTCGTATTGAGATGTTTGGAGATGAGATTGAACGTATTACAGAGATTGATCCTTTAACAGGAAAAACCATGAATGCATACCAGTTCTATAACATCTTCCCAGCGAGTGGTTATGCTCGTTCTAAGGAGACGATGTTAAGAGCTTGTGATGCGATTGAAGCAGAACTAGAAAATCGTCTAGAGTATTTTCGTAAGAAGGGCAAACCACTCGAAGCAGAACGCTTAGAACAGCGTACGCGCTTTGATTTAGAGGCATTAAGAGAAAATGGATACTGTTCTGGTATTGAAAACTATTCCATGCATATTGATGGAAGAAAAGTAGGACAGCGTCCATGGAATCTCTTTGATTACTTTCCAAAGGATTTCTTGTTGTTTGTGGATGAATCGCATGTATCCTTACCACAGGTAAGAGGTATGTACAATGGTGATCGTCAACGTAAGGAAGTCTTAGTGGAGTATGGTTTCCGTTTACCATCAGCACTAGAAAATCGTCCGATGAAATTTGATGAATTCCAGTCAATGATGAACCAAGTTATATACTGTTCTGCAACACCTGGTGACTTTGAATTAGAAGCGGTGGATCATCATGTAACAGAACAGATTATTCGTCCTACGGGATTACTGGATCCAAAGATTACAGTCAAGCCAACCAAGGGACAGATTGATGATATCTGTGAAGCGCTTGATGCAAGACTTAAACGCAATGAACGTGTATTAATTACTACATTAACTGTGCGTATGGCAGAAGATCTTACTGCGTATCTGAAAGAACGTGGTTATAAGATTGCACATTTACATCATGAGACAAAGACCTTGGAACGTACCGAAGTCATTCGTGATTTGCGTTTAGGAAAGGTTGATGCGATTGTCGGTATTAACTTGTTGCGTGAAGGTTTGGATATTCCTGAAGTATCCTTGGTATGTATCTTAGATGCGGACAAGGAAGGTTTCTTACGTAGTCATCGTTCTTTAATTCAGACGATTGGACGTGCTGCTCGTAATGCGAATGGTGAAGTCTACATGTACGCAGATGTCATGACAGATTCCATGCGTTACGCAATCAATGAAACAGAGCGTCGTCGTAAGATTCAAGAAGCGTATAACGCAGAACATGGCATCATTCCTACAACTGTTAAGAAGAATGTTGAAGAGGCGATTCGTGGCAAAGAGACCAAAGAAATGGCTGCGAAATACATGCAGAAGAAAGCGAAACTATCTCAGAAAGATAAGGCAAAACTTATTGCAGATATGGAAGTTGAAATGCGTGAGGCAGCCGCAAGTCTAAACTTTGAAAGAGCAGCTGAACTTCGCGATATTCTCTTTGAATTAAAATCAGAGTAAATTATGAAAACAGATACTGTACAAGAAGAACCAAAACTGATTTTGACATATCCACATAAGACGATACTAAATTGGATAGCCTTTGTGACGATTATATCGTTCTCTTCGATTGTGATGTGGATATTAAAAAATTTGATTCATGAAGGAACGGATGAATCAGGCAGAGTGATTATTGTTATTGCGCTTGTTTGTATACCACTACTTCTTTGTTTATTAGTTTGTTATTTCTATCTGAATGCAGTGAAATTAGAAATTGATAAAAACAACTCTTTAAAATACTATACTTACGGAAGTAGAGGACATAGTGTATTGGATTTTCGATTTGCAATGGAAGATATCCAAGAAATAAAAGGAAGTAAACTTCCACTTGGTTGTTCGAAGGTAACGATGAAAATCAAGAATCCTATCTTTTGTGAATTTTATGAGAAGAAGATAGATAAGCAAATAAATGTCAGCGTCATAGCTGAAAGAGAGAAAGTAGATTTTTTCATCCAAGAGTTTTTGAATAGACATTCAGATAAACTCTAGGTTTTAGATGTTAAGAAAATTACTGTAAAAAGGCGCTCCAAAATTAGATGGGGTGTTGAAAAAACGATTGTAAAGAAGGATGGGG
>CALISH010000171.1 GCA_938041275.1 uncultured Solobacterium sp. | reverse complement strand
ATCTTCCATACCGTTATTCTTTAAATAACAGCGCAACTTATCATTATCAATAAATAATTCTTTGGAAATATTAAATCCAAGAACTTTATTAAACACCTCTACAGAGCACTCCTTGTCTAAAGCTCTCCATAGTTTTTCTAACTCTAATTGAGAGCTAGAAAATATACCTTTCTTAAACTCTTCGACTTTGTCGGAAGTTAAACGGCTAAGGTATGTTGCTACTGCTTCGTAAGAAAGTACTAAATTTGTCATGATATATATCTCCTTTCTAATTAACTAAATATATATAACCATGATATTACCATTATATTATACAACTAAAAAAAACAGTTTTACGAAAATACAAATATATCTAGTAACATAGAAAAAAGAAAGATATACAGGATAGTACATTGTACTATCCTGTATAAGTTATTCTAAATGATATTAGAGACTAACACAAAGTTCTTTTTGTGAAAGTCAATCACACTAAACACTGCATCACGCAATGTATTGTGAGATGAAACTTGTTTACCATCTAAACAAACATCCCACTCATTGTCACTATTCAACTCAATCTTAATATTAAATCCTTCTAAGTCGAAGTACACTTTACAGTCAACTACTTTTAGAATGCCATCTAAGCCCACTAATACGGTCAAACACCTCTTGGATTTTTATATCACTATAAATTTGATCAGTAGTTACTTTGAGACTTAATATAGCATTTTCAAAGTATTTTTGATAGCATCATTACTTACTAAATCAGTAAGAATGATAAGTGTTTTTACTGGTGGTTTTCTTCCATTTCGGCAATAGTATAATTCCAATTCATTTTAAATCTCCTTTTCTGTACGTAAATCTAAATATGCCTTGTATCTAAATACATCAGATGCTAAATCAAATATAATACCAGATACATTATACGTATAACTATCATAGAATTTTGTAGCCCAGTATGCTAATCTGTCTACTGTATTCTTTAAGATAAACGTATCAGCCGTCTTAATATCTTTTGATTTAATCTTCTTATCACCAACGATAAAATAATCTAGCATAATAGCAGGGCTACTATAATCACACTCTTTAATATGATATTTAAATCCAGTGTTTAATTCAGGTACATATAAAGAACCAGTGTATGTGCTACTACCATCTTTATAATATTTAGCAGACGATAGTGATACTTTAACTGAATTTTTATCGTATCCTGGTCTATGTAGTTCATCCATATCTAGTATTTTTATACTACGTGATGTTATGGGTAAATGCCTCAAAAATCCATTTATACTTATTATAATCATATTTTCGATGGCCTGTTCATTCTTAATTGGACCATCTTCAAATCTAACCATAGCTATTCCTCCTTTGTGTAAATAATATAACCATGATATCACTACTATATTATACGACTATAATTTTAATTACTAAAAAACAGTTTTACGATATACTATATATACCCCTATTATCATAGAAAAAGAAAAGATATACAGGATAGTACATTGTACTATCCTGTATAAGCCTATCTTATATGATATTAGGAATTAACGCAAAGTTCTTTTTACGAATTGCTTTCATATCCCATGCCGCTTCTTGTAGCGTCTTATGGGTTGAAATTTGTTTGCCATTTAAGTAAATATCCCATTCATCATTACTATTTAGCTTAATATCAATGCTAAATCCGTCTAATTCAAAATACACTTTATCATCAACGACTTTCAATACAGCACCTAAATCCCGTAAATATTCAAAAACATCTTGAATCTTTTGATCACTATAGATTTGGTCTATAGTAACTTTGAGTCTTAATAAGATAGACTCAAAATAGTTCTTGATATCTTCATTGCTCGTTATATCAGTAAGCTCAATGAATGTTTTTACTGGGGCTACAGGAATCTTAGAATATAACATTCCTATCGAATTAATACTTTCATCAAGTGACATTAATATTTTGCAAGTATAAATACATCCATTAAAACTAAACTCACGTTCAGTGATTTTCTTTATAAATATACCACCATCTTGACTAGGCACATTAATTTTATGTACCTCAGGTTCGTATCCTAAAACTTTATTATAAGATAAATCCTCTAATTTCATGATTAATTTCTCCTTATTATACTATATAATATTAGGTAATAGAGTACATTTACTAGAAATAATATCTTCTATTGTATCTATTGCAGATAATAGTGTAGCCTTAGTTACAGGCTCATCTAAATGAGAACTAATAACTTTATAACTATCATCAACCAATTCTATAATTATATTAAACTTATCAAATCTGATTTCTATTTTAGAATTAGTTACTACAATACTGCCATATAATGTACGAATTTTATTAAGTACACCCAATTTATCACTGTCAGCGAATTTAATATTAGTTGCTACATTAAACTTCATTAGTACACTTTCAAAGTACTCTCTAATTTCTAGATTAGACGCTACCTTATCTGTATTAATAATAGCAATCCCTACAGTTGGTGTATATGTATAAAGAGCCGAACTATATACTGGCTCTATATTTAACTCAATACATTCAATATTTTGATCTTTGTCTAGATATACCTTACAGAGATATGATGTATCATTAAAGCTAATATATCTTACACAATAGTCTCTCATCTTAGATATACCATTTATAGTTCTAGAAATCTTTTTGATCGTTAAGTCTTCTTCAAACATTGTACCAGTTACTTCTTTATCAATAGCTAAATCTTTTAGTTCCATAATATTCTCCTAATTATTTTTCCATACGATTGTCTACAGCTTCCCAGAATTCTTCATCAAATTCAGTATCATTAGTATTTGGCCTAGGTTCTTGTTCATCAAAATAGTGAGCATGTGTATGACTACTATAGTAGAAATCATCATAGAAATCAATAAATTCATCTAAACTAAACTCACCAAGTTCAACCATATCTAAGAAATCTAATGTATATTGTAGCATATATAAATTCATTTCTTTAGGTTTGATTGCATTAGTATTGATGACATCAATAACAGCCTCACATAATAAACGAAGATCTTTAGTCATACATTCGTCTTCATGGATAGTTGCATAGTCTGGATCTTCTGGATCACAAACCATATAGTTGAATGCGAAGTATTTATCACTACAACTAATAGGATCATAATCAACAGAGAACTGTTTACCGTCTGGACCACCTATAATGATATCGCACGATGTACCGTATCCGTCAGTAATAGCATGGTTGATAGATTTTACTATAACATCGCCATGGTTTTTAGTTGGGAATGTTATAGTATTTAAAGTTGTGAATCTCGTTAGTTGTTCACTTGCGGCTTTCACGTTATTATATTTTTTAGCTGTAAAATAGTCACAACAATCTAAAAGATTAACAATAGCCATAGCTAAATCTTTTGGCTTATTTTCTTCCATTTCCAAAATAGTATAGTTCCATCCCATATTAGTATTCCTCC
>CALISH010000170.1 GCA_938041275.1 uncultured Solobacterium sp. | reverse complement strand
CTCTTTTTCTCTTGCAAGAATTGCATCTTTATATGTGTCTTTTACAAATCCTTGTCTATCTAAAGCATCTGCCAGTAAATAAATTACTTCTTCTTTTGTAGATGCTTCTACTTGTGGAAATACAAGTTCTTTTGTTACAACAACATTGATATTCATATCTCTTTCTCCTTTCCTACTTAGTTAGATATGTATCTAGAACTGCACGAATTTCTTCGTCAGAAGCCGTCTCTAAATTTAAGTTTCCGAACATGCCTGTTCCCATACCGACATATTGGCAATCATGATCAAAAAATTCTTGATAATTGCTTACTCCAACACCACCAACTGCCATGAGTCTTAGTTTTCCTAATGGAGCTTGAACATCCTTAAAGAATTTTGGACCAACGGTTCTTGCTGGGAATACTTTTACAATGTCAGCACCCATATTGAATTGCGTTTCAATCTCAGTAGGTGTCATAGCAGCAGGAATTGCAAGAATTCCATGCGCCTTTGTATACTCCATCATTTCTTTTGTAAAACCGATTGGAGATAATAAGAATTCTGCACCAGCATCGATTGCACTTTTTGCATCTTCTAACGTTTTTACAGTACCTGCACCGATATGAATTTGGCCACGATACTTTTCGCTTAATATGCGAATCATATCAAGTGCTCCTTTCGAATTCATTGTCACTTCAACCACAAAGTGTTCTTTGTATTCACGTAATACGTGGATAATTCGATCTGCTTGCTCTAGTGTGTAACCACGCATGATGACTGTAAATTTACCGTAATCTTCTAATTTCATAACCAATCCCTTTCTATAAATGCTTGATATAGCGCACTTTCATTAGTAAAGCTAATAATCCAGTCTATATTTTCTTCGTTCATAACAATTTCTGCTAACTTTTTTACTGCGTAGATATGTTTGGATGTATTAAGAATTGCAATTGGTGCAATTACATGTACCAAATTTCCATTTGGAAATTGAATAGGTTTCTGAAAGACTGTAAATCCGATGAATTCTTCGTAGATTAATGTCTTTTCATCCGCATGCGGAATTGCAGCTTCCGTTCCAAAGAAACTATATGAGAGCTGATTGTCAAAGCTTTGCATTGTTTTCTCAATGTACTGATTATTAATTGCGTTCACTTTACGCATTGGTTCAAACGCATATCGAATTGCATCTTTCCAATCAAGTTCTTTATCAGTAATTTGTACCCAATCCTGATGTAAATAGTGCATCAATCCTGGCATAGTATCTTTATCTTTTATTTGGATTTTGGAAGATGTTTGTAATAATACTTCTAATTCATCTTTCAATGCTTGCATGTCTTCAACCTTTGCGTATTTCTCAATTGTTCGCATCAATTCCTTAATATGCTTTTCAGGACTTGTAATACCTAGATCACTTAAAACTCTATCTCGCAATCGTGATTGCTCATCCTTCGACATGATTGGATTAATAATGTATTGGTTAATATTTGTTTGGATTGGATCAGTTGTAAACACAAGGTGATAATCAGAGCCAAACTTTTCAAATTCACGAATTGATAATGATGTTAAAAAGTGTATCTCCGGAAATACCCCTCGCAAAGTTTCAAGCATCATGCGTGAAACTATCAATCCATTCGAGCATACAACTACTGCCCTAGCCTTTGGTGCGATGTCTTGTTCTTGTCGTAGTTGTGATCCAAAATATAACGTCAATAATTCAAGTTCATCATTTGAGAATGTCTTCCCAATGTATTCTTCAATTGGTTTAATTAAATCTCCAATAATCTGCTTTACGACATCGTAATCGCTATTTACTAACCCACTGTAGTAATCGTGAATTTTAATGTCGAACATAATTCTGAAACATGCAGGTCGCAAATGATTAAATAAGCGAATCTCAAACTTACCTTGGTCTTCGATTTTAATCAAAGTCAACTGTTTAAAACGTTCTACCATCTGATGAACAAGTGAGAATAAATCACTCTCAACTAAGATAAGATCTGACTTCTCACTAACATATACATTTGAAGCCATAAACATTAGACTAATCCATTCGCTATCTTTCCGTAGGATTTC
>CALISH010000169.1 GCA_938041275.1 uncultured Solobacterium sp. | reverse complement strand
TGATAATATGAATATCACTATTATCAAGCTTCCTGCGCAACGAAATGATGATGGTACAATTTATTTAGATACCTCAAAAAAGTATTCTGATGATGGTTATGTTCCTGATTGGGAATGGATGGACAAATATATAAAATCCATTCACCACATACCTTTAACTACAAAAAACTCTAATAATACGATATCTGAATTGAACACTAATGAGTGGAAGTATTTTCTTCTAAAAAATATTTGTTCTATAACAATGGGAAATAAGATGGATTATTCAGCGATGAGTTTTGATGACCCTCATATTAATTTTGTAGGACGCTCTGCCGATAACAATGGTGTGGCAGGAAAAGTCGACCTTATAACCGACGATAAAGGAAATATTGTTAAACCATATAAAGCCGGATGCATAACTGTAGCTCTTGGCGGTAGTTTGGGCTCTGCATATTTGCAAGTTAAAGATTTTTATACTTCACAAAATGTGTCGGTTCTTGAATTTGCGGAAGATGTATCCAACTCCGCTAAATTATTTATCACAACTTGCATTATGAATGAAAGTAGATATAAATATTTCCCTTTTGGTAGAGAGTTAAATACACACATTAGAACAGATTTTGGATTTGCACTCCCAATACAACGAAATGCTGTTGGAGACCCTATAATCGATGAATCTCACAAATATTCGCCACAAGGTTATGTGCCAGATTGGATGTGGATGGAAAGTTACATTAAAGAATTACCGTATGGGGATAAAGTATAATAGCTTCATAGGTCTTAGGGTTTCCCTAATGAGTTAAATACCGTTTGGATAACCAAATGGTCTGCTCGCTAAGATTATACATTTTAATCAAACAAATGAAATTAAGGCACAGCCTACGGAATTTTTCTCCGTAAGTTGTGCCTTTTTCTCATCTATAAATTACTTGTTCATTAATGATTTCTGTTGCTCGGTTGCGAATGTTATTCATCTTTTGCACCCACAACAGCATATTCCTTGCTTTGAGTTTTTCTATAACGTGCTCCTTTTCGGCAAGTGATTTTACTGTCTGTTCAAATAAGGTTTGTGCTCTTTGGTCTACATCAATAATATGATTGTTAAGTTTGCCAGCGGTAAGAAGATTGTAATAAAGCACTCGATGATTTGATTTCAAATATCGTTTGTGCCTCATTCCCCAAACGCCGATTTCCTTTTCAGTTTCATCGGATAATGTAAGATTTGGCAAAAGATAATCACCTTGTTGTGTATAACTATCGACAATATTTTCAAAAATTGTTTTCATATTAAAACCTCCTTGATTTTTAGTAAGTTCATTATACGAAAAACAAAATAAAATTGCGATTGTGCGGATTTGAACACAGAAAAAAGGCTCTGACCTTTTACAGTCAAATCCTCATCTGCCATTGCAATGCCTTAGTTTTATTAAGTTTTATCATACTGCCTTATAAAACCTCAGCTTTCCACCTAGCACTTTTTACTACTATTTCTGTGTCATCTTTAATAAATCTTCTAGCGAAGGAGAACCACTTACTTTTGGCGGTTGAACCTTAATTGTGAAATCAAAGTCAGCCTCAATAAGCTCACTCATATCGCTATCTGGATTCGATACTAATCTTGTGGATTGACGTAAGATTGCGTCTTCAATCATATTACGTGCAAGTCTACCGTTACCAGCTTCCATAGCATTGATACTCTGTACTTCATTGAAATACGCAGTTAGCTTATCCTTAACAGCTTCATCAATATGATAACCTTTACCCTTTGCTTGTAGACAAGCAATCTGATAGAGTTCTTCACCTGTGTAGTCCTTGAAGTTGATGATATTTGGGAAACGTGACTTTAGACCTGAGTTAGACTCTAGGAATACAGACATTTCCTTCTTATATCCCGCTAAGATAACGATTAAGTTATCACGGTTATCTTCCATTGCCTTTACAAGTGTATCGATACACTCTAATCCAAATGCATCATCTTTTCCACGATGTAGAGAATACGCTTCATCGATAAATAGCACACCACCAATCGCAGACTTGATTACCGACATCGTTAATGGAGCTGTCTGACCAACATATTGCGCTACTAAGTCCGATCTAGATACTTCTACAAGCTGTCCTTGTGTTAATGCACCAATTGCCTTCATATAACGAGAAATCAATCTCGCAATCGTTGTCTTACCAGTACCAGGATTACCTGTAAAGATCATATGTTTAGAAAGCGTTGCTGTCTTCATGCCCTGCTCACGACGCTTTTGTTGCATCGCAACCAAGGATTGTAAAGAAGAAATATACGCCTTCACTTCATCCAGACCAATAATCTCACTTAATTCACGATTTACTTCTTCAAGTTCCTCACTACTATTGCGTGAGCGACTCATCTGAATATCTTCTTCTTTGATTGTGGCAACAGGAATATCATTCTTCACTGTCATCTTGATTTCTTCCATATTTCCCAGGGAATGGTCTAATACTGCCTGTCCTAGAGATACATAGAAATCATAGAAGTTAGAACTAATAGAAGCAGCACCTAAATCCTTATTAAAGTGTTGAATAACCCATTCCTGAACAGAATCTTCAACTACTAATTTAATCTTTAAGTTTTCTTCCGCCTTCTTAATCAAATTTGCAGTTTGAACCTGAACAATTGAACGAATACTTTCATCATCTAACTTCTTTAATGTAACAGTATCCAACACATGGTACATAAAGTCTGCACCAAAGGCATCTTGGACCTTCGATACACTACCAGTTGTCATAAACACAAGATATTTACCACCAACGCTTAAAGTATCAACACTGTCCTTTACAAGACCAGTTTGATTTTCTACAAGTATACCCTTATTTAATACATAACGTTTGTTTAATACACAGCTACCCGTCGTAACAAGTGAACTAATCATACGTAAGAATGCTGGAAACCCATTTTCAAAGTTCTCAAAGCAGATAACAGAACCGTTACCAGAGATAGCCTCATATAAGTCCTGCAAGAAAATCTGTTCCTGTGCTGATGATGTATAACGACTCATATCAATCGTATATACTTCATCACTGATAAATACTTGACATTCATATAAAGAACGAGCCATCTGAGTAACCGCTTCATGTCTACCAGAGCCCACAGGCCCAGAAACAAGAATAACATTCTTCGCCTTTCCTGCTTCTTCTCCCATTAAATACGGTCTTCTAAACGCATTTACCATCTGATGAATTGCGTCTTTTTGCCCCATCACCTTGGAGATAATCACATTGTAGATATCATCGAATAACTTCTGTGAGTTGAATTCCTTCTTCTCAACAGGTTTTTGTTCAACTTCAGTTAAACCATAGTCACGCTTTAAATCACGTTCTAATACATCCATACTCATTGCGGAGATATCTAAAGGCTCATCCTTTTTCTGTAGCGCCGCATGCATATCCTCTAAATCTTTTTGTTGTTTACGCAAAATCGCATTTAGTTCCTGCATTGCTTGGTCTGGCTGTTTTAGGATGTTTAAGTTTTGACTTTGTTCATTACTATCAATACTTAATGTGATTTGTTCGGACGCATCTGTAGATTCATAAGCACGCTTTTTGCCTAAGACCTCATTCCAAAGTCTTTCTTTTTCCTCTGTTCTACGATCTTTCGACATTACTCGTCTCCTTTATGGCCAACTTCAATCATACCATCACTTGTTAAGCCATCCTTCTTTAATACAGCATTCAAAGTAGCCATATCAGCAGATAGATTAATAAAGTCCTGGTCTGTATAACTTGCAATCATATTCTTCATCGCATCATTGATTAATACAACCGTCTTTCCTAACTTCTCTTTTGTTTCTTTATAGTTAGGGTCAGTCTGTGCCGTCTGAAGAGCGTCGTATTGTTTTAGAATACGCACAAGGATTGGCAAATAATATTCATACAACTTCTTAAGTTTCCCCTTAGATGCAGGGAAAGTTGTTTCTAACTTCTGTGCCTGTTTTAAAAGTGCACATGTTTCAAATAATCCATTTGAGATTTCCTCATCCGGAATTGCGTCATTAAGTGCGTTAATTTGATCAATATAGCTCTGTGCACTAGAAGATGGTTCTTCAGCCTTTACTTCTTCCTTCTTCACATTCGTTGGTGTAGCTTGTACATCGATGACATCTGTATTTTGATAATCATCTGCCTGCTTAGAAACTTCTCTTAAAATCTGTTCATACGATTCTGGATAGTTAGCACCAAATACATTGAGTCCACTTACCAAGATACCATTGCGGTATACATCCAAATTAGAAAGCGACTTATATTCACCATTACGTACACGTAATTCAATTCCTGTACTAACATTTAAGGCAGTATGCGTTCTAAACCACTTGCGTAAGAAGATGTTATTCTTTGCCATCTGTGATGCAGAAATGTTTGATGCACGACTTCTAGCATAGTATGTAGATGACGAATAGCTAGCATATGGGTTTGATCTTTGCTCGTTTCTCTTCGAGGCATTTACCGCTGCCATTACAATCGCAAATACGATACCAACAATAATTAACATAGGTATAAATGTTCCTCCTCCAAGAAAAAATATTAAGAAGAATATCCAACCAAAATCAGAGTTCTTTCTGTTTTTCATTTTTATAACCTCTCACCAGTGAATTATAGCATATTACACGATTTTTTATATCTCTTCAATCGCATTCTATATACTTGATTTCATTTACGAATCAAAGAAAAAATGCTAGTGTTGAAACCGAGAATACGAGGTTGTATGAATAAATTTGTAAAACTATATATTTCCTGGTTTAAAATTGGTCTATTTACCTTCGGTGGTGGGTATGCAATGATTCCGATGATTCAAAAAGAAGTTGTTGATAAACATCATTGGGTGACGGCGGAGGATATCCTAAATTACTATGCAATCAGCCAATGTACACCAGGCGCAATCGCAGTCAACTTATCCACATTCATCGGTGGAAAGATTGATGGTTTCCTTGGGGCGCTTATTTCCACACTCGGTGTCATTACCCCATCTATTATTATCATTAGTATCATCGCAACTTTCTTATCCAACTTCTCCTCATTAGAAGTTGTAAAACACGCACTCGCTGGAATACAGATTGCGGTATGTGTGTTGATGTTTGGTGCAGTCAAAAACCTATTCAAAACAAGTATTGTGGATATTCCAAGTCTACTTATCTGTCTAGTGGCATTCTTGCTAGCGTATTTCACAAACATTCCTACCGTCCTATTGGTAATATTGGCCGCAGTATTTGGCTATGTATTCTATACATACAAAAATAAGATTCACCTCAAATAAGCAATTCTCTTTCACAACAATCTCTAAGATTGTTGTTTTTTATAGCCTTTTGGTTATATATAACTAACTTATCGTGTAAAATAGTCTATGCGAAAGGAATTCTAAACATGATAGATAAAAAACTTTTAGCCCTTTTAGGGCATAATAAAAAATATATATTCTATGCAGTTGGTCTTATGATAGTGGGTTTATTTGCTAATCTTGCAATCACCGCATCCATCTGTTACGCCATTCGATATGCTGCAGAATATACATCCTCTGGTAGTAATGCACAAGGGTTCATTCTACCGGCGGTGATTGTAATCATTGCGATGGCAATTCGTTATGTCACTTCTCGAATGATTGGTGACTTAAAGGATACATTAGGAAGAAATGTGAAGAAGGATTTGCGTCAGAAAATCTATGACAAGATTATCAAGCTTGGTGTTCGTACTACCGACAATATGAGTATGGCTGGTTTAACACAGCTATCCATGGAAGGTGTTGAACAGTTAGACCTATATTATTCCGCATATATTCCACAATTCTTTTATGCGATGATTGCTCCTATCATTTTGTTTATCGTCACTGTACGTATCAATTGGGCTGTTGCACTTGTATTACTTGCATGTGTACCACTCATTCCAATGTCCATTATTGCGGTATCCCGTTACGCAAAGAAAATCTTTGCGAAGTACTGGGGTAAATACACATCCATGGGAGATAGTTTCCTAGATAGTGTACAAGGACTAAAAGAACTAAAGATCTTTCAAGCAGACGCTGCACAAAATATCAAGATGAACGAAACAAGCGAAGAATTCCGCAAGATTACGATGAAGGTATTAGTCATGCAGCTAGCTAGTACAACAATCATGGATATGGTTGCCTATGGTGGTGCTGGTCTTGGTATTGCGCTAACGATACATGCCGTTGTAAACGGAAGTCTTTCTGCTTATGCAGCACTATTCTTAATTCTTGTAGCAGTAGACTTTTTCTTGCCACTACGTGCATTCGGTTCTGCCTTCCATATTGCCATGAATGGCGCAAGTGCTGGTAATAAGATTCTCTCCCTGCTTGCTCAACCAGATCCAGTATGGGGTAGTGAAACGATTGACAACACAGAAATTACAGTTAAGGATGTCACATTCTCTTATGATGGAAAACGTGATGTGTTGAAACATGCATCCATGAACTTTGGTTCAACTGGTATGTGCGCAATTGTTGGTGAATCTGGTTCAGGTAAGTCTACAGTTGTAAATTTACTATTAGGTGCATATCACCCTCAACAAGGTTCTATTCTTGTTGGAAATAAACCTTTGGAGACATTAAGTAGAGAATCATACTATTCTCACATTTCAGTTGTAAGTTATAACACCTATATCTTTAATGAAACAATCCGTCAAAACTTTATGCTAGCCAAAGGCAACGTTACAGACGAAGAAATCTATAGTGCACTTAAGAAAGTAAATCTCTATGATTTTATTATCGATAACGGCGGTCTAGATAAAGTCATTGCAGAAGACGCCGCAAACATTTCTGGTGGCCAGAAACAACGACTAGCACTTGCAATTAATCTAGTCGCGAACAAAGATATCTACATCTTCGATGAAGCTACAAGTAATATTGATATTGACAGTGAAGCAATTATCATGAATAACATAAAGGAACTCTCCAAAGAAAAATCCGTTATCGTTATTTCACATCGTTTAGCAAATGTCGTTGCGGCTGATACTATTTATTACATCGAAGATGGTGAAGTAAAAGAACATGGAAATCACACAGAACTGATGAACATGCATGAAGGTTATGCAAAACTATATACAGCGCAAAAGAACTTAGAAGATGGCTATACGGAGGTGGTCGCATGACAAACGAAAAATATATCCGCCGTAGTGGCGCTAAAATCATGGCAAGTCTTATTACCTTGCTAGGTACACTAGCATACATTATGATTCTTGCTGTAATAAACGGTTCTGTAGGTTTCATTGTCGCAATGGGTGTAACTCTCATGGGTGCAGTTGGCATTGCCAAATCACTTGGGGAAGCAATCCCTCTCTCTTATGGCGCAATCATTGCCTTAACAATCGGCTTTGGTGTATTACGTGGTTTCTTACGTTACCTTGAACAATACAGTAACCACTACATCGCATTTAAGCTACTAGCTGTATTACGTGACAAGATTTTCCGTGCATTACGTATTCTTTGTCCCGCAAAACTTGAAAGCAAACAAAAAGGCGCAATCATCTCAATGATTACAGCCGATATTGAAACATTAGAAGTATTCTATGCGCATACAATTTCGCCAATTTGTATTGCAGTTATCGTATCAACCTGCGTTACTTTGTTTGTTGGATTTACAGTAAACTGGTATCTCGCATTAATCGCATTACTTGGATATTTCACAATCGGTATTATTGTACCAATGATTTCTTCTAGCAGATTAAAGGAATCTGGTGTTCGTTATCGTGCTGAATTTGCTTCCTTTAACGCTTACTTCTTAGATAGTATTAAGGGTATTAAGGATATCGTGCTTATGCACGCACAAGATCAGCGTAAAGATGAAGTAAACAAACGTTCTGATTCACTTCTTCTTGAAACAAAGAAGATGAAGCACGATACAGCGAAAGCGACTGCAGAAACAGAACTAAGCGTTTCAATCTTCATCATCCTTACACTCATTGTAGGTATTATTCTAGTCGCAAATAACAGTCTAACAATCGGTAAGATGTTAATCGGTGTAACAGCAGTATTTGGATCATTCGGACCAGTTATTGCAATCTCTGCACTACCAAGCAACTTAACACAGACATTTGCATCCGGTGACCGCGTATTGAACTTACTATCAGAAAAACCGGCAGTAACACCAATAACAGAAGCTAAAGATTTTACATTCGAAAACTTAGAAGTAAAACACCTATCTTTCTCATATGATGGACAAACACAGGTACTAAAAGATATCTCTATACATGCAAAGACTGGTGAGATTGTTGGTATCGTCGGTGAGTCTGGCTGTGGTAAATCAACATTCCTAAAACTATTACTTCGATTCTGGCAAAAAGAAACAGGAGATATCCTCTACAACGGCATCGATATTAATGATATTAATACAGATAGTTTATTATCAAATGCCACAATGGTAAGCCAAACAACATATCTCTTCGATGATACTATTGAGGAAAACCTTCGTATCGCTAAACCAGAAGCTACGTTAGAGGAAATTCAGGATGCATGCCGTATGGCATCTGTCCATGACTTTATCATGACGCTACCAGATGGCTACCAAAGCAAAGTCGGAACACTTGGAGATAATCTTTCTGCAGGCGAAAAACAACGCATTGGATTAGCCCGTGCATTCCTACGTGGTAGTAAGTTAATCTTGTTGGATGAACCTACAAGTAACGTAGATAGTATCAACGAAGGTATTATTCTTAAATCTCTAAAACAGCAAAAACACGATAAATGCATTATTTTGGTATCCCATCGTGAATCTACAATGGCAATCGCTGACCGCATCTATCGTGCATCAGAAGGTGTCATGCATGAACAAAATTGAAGAAAAACGTCAACGTGAGATTTCTATCGTCACAAAGATGATTGAAGTCTATTGTAGAAAGAAACACGGTACAAAAGTTGGTCTTTGTCCTGAATGCCAGGAGTTGCTTGATTACGCTACAACGCGCAGTAACCACTGCCCATTTATGGAGACAAAAACCTTCTGTGCAAACTGCCGTGTACATTGCTACAAACCAGAAATGAGGGAAAGAATTAAAAATGTGATGCGCTTTTGCGGTCCAAGAATGTTGTTGTATTATCCACTCGCAACGATTCGACATCTCATTGAAAGCATCAAAGAGAAAAGAAAACTGGAGAAACAGAAATGAATTCAAAAAAGATATTTTGGATAGTACTAGGAAGTATCAGCCTTGGGGTTGGTGTAATAGGAGCGTTTATTCCACTACTACCTTCCTTCCCATTCTTACTACTCGCAGCATTTAGCTACAGTAAGAGTTCTGAAAGACTACACAACTGGTTTATCAATACTAAGATATACAAAAACAATCTAGAGAGTCATCTTAGCGGTAAAGGTATGACAAAAGCCGCTAAAATTCGTGTGATGTGTACTGTTACTGTATTTATGTTATTCGGATTTATTATGATGATTCGTAAAGCATTGTATATTCCATGTGCAATTCTTGGGGTTGTATGGTTAGGCCATATGATTTACTTCATCTGGGGTGTCAAAACTCGAGTAGATGATTCTGAAGAAGAATAGTTTTACAACAAAATTTGTCGTGATAAGATACCAGTGAGGTAATTATCATGGCAAATTTTTTATTGTTATGCTGGGAATTCTTTAAAACCGGTTTATTCTCCATCGGTGGCGGACTTGCAACAATCCCCTTCTTACAGGAGATGTCATTAAAATATGGATGGTTTAGTCTAACAGATTTAACAACCATGGTCGCTATCAGCGAGTCAACACCTGGCCCAATGGGTGTCAATATGGCAACCTATGTAGGGAATCACGTATACGGTTTCTTCGGTGGTATCGCTACAACTCTATCTGTTACAGCACCAGCATTTCTATCTATTATTCTGATTGCAACAGCACTTCAAAAATTTGAAGACTCTGTGATTGTACAAAATGCATTTATGGGCTTAAGACCTGCAGTAGTTGGTTTAATTACATCTGCCGTCATTGGTATCTATTTACTAGCATTATTTGATATTACTGCATTCCAAACAACAAAATCTCTTTTAAGTTTATTTAAGTG
>CALISH010000168.1 GCA_938041275.1 uncultured Solobacterium sp. | reverse complement strand
TGGTGTGAGAGGTCGGAAGTTTTAAAACTCTTTAAAACTTCCTCCTACTCGATTACCGCTTGTCTATATTACGTAAAAGAAAGAGGAAAATACTATGTCAAATATCAAAAAATCAACAACTGAATTAATTGGTCACACACCATTATTAGAATTTACACATTTCGAAAAGGACCTTGACTTAAAAGCACGTGTTGTAGCGAAGGTTGAATATTTTAACTTAACAGGTTCTGTAAAAGACAGAATTGCATATCAGATGATTGTAGATGCTGAAGAAGCAGGTTTATTAAAACCAGGTTCTACAATTATTGAACCTACATCAGGTAATACAGGTATTGGTTTAGCTGCAGTTGGCACAGCGAAGGGTTATCGTATTATCCTAGTAATGCCAGATACAATGACTGTTGAACGTCGTAAGATGGTTAAGGGTTATGGTGCTGAAGTTGTATTAACAGAAGGCGCTAAGGGTATGAAGGGCGCAATTGCTAAGGCTGAAGAGCTTGCGGCAGGAATTGAGAATTCCTTTATCCCACAGCAGTTTGAAAATATGTCAAACCGTAAAGCACATTACTTAACAACAGGACCAGAAATCTGGGAAGATACAGACGGTAAGGTTGATATCTTCATTTCCGCTATCGGAACAGGAGGAACAATCTCTGGTACAGGTAAGTATCTCAAGGAAAAGAATCCAAATGTGAAGGTAATTGGTGTTGAACCTGCAACAAGTGCTGTATTAACAGGCGGTAAACCAGGTCCACATAAGATTCAAGGTATCGGTACAGGCTTTATTCCTACAACATTAGATACAGATATCTACGATGAAGTTATCCGTGTTACAGATGAAGAAGCTTTCACAACAGGTGCTGAAATCGGCAGAAAGGAAGGAATATTAGTTGGTATTTCTTCAGGCTCAGCAGTATACGCTGCACTTGAAGTAGCGAAGAGAGAAGAGAATGCAGGTAAGTTAATTGTTGTATTACTACCTGACTCAGGTGATCGCTATTTATCAACTGCATTATTCGCAGAATAAAATGGAAAATTACGAAACACTACTCGAAGAACTAAATGATATTACGGATGAAGATCTAGTATTAAAAATGCGAATCCCTGATCGTACAAATATCATAACGATATTGAAACAGGTACAAGCAGTTATTTTACCAGACTATTATCATGCTGGAATGTTAAACCAGCAACAAGCGCTCAACTATTTATCGGAAGGTTTACAGAAGGAAATTCAAGCATCTCTACAATTTAAAGGTGCTGATTGTTCCATCTGTGGACATTTAAGAGATATGTTCTTGCAGGAGCTACCTGCAATCAAGCGTTCTGTCTTAACAGATATCCAAGCAATCTATGATGGAGATCCAGCGGCGAAATCAAAGCCAGAAGTTGTTATTGCTTATCCTGGTTTCTACGCTATCTTTATCTATCGTATCGCGCATGTGTTATATAACTTGGGTGTTCCATATATCCCACGTCTAATGGCAGAATACGCACATGAAAAGACGGGAATTGATATTAATCCTGGTGCGACGATTGGCGATTACTTCTGCATTGACCACGGTACTGGTGTTGTTATTGGTGAAACAGCAGTGCTTGGTCACCATGTGAAGTTATATCAGGGTGTTACGCTTGGTGCGAAGAGTTTCAAGGTCAATGAGAATGGTGAGCTCGTAAAGGGAATAAAACGTCATCCAAATATTGGTAATAACGTTGTTATCTATGCCAACGCTACAGTTCTTGGTGGTGATACCGTAATTGGGGATGGTTGTGTGATTGGAGCGAGTGTATGGATTACAAAATCTGTAGATGCTGGCACAACTGTATACTTTAATCCAAATAAATAAGCATAAGGAGTACTCCAAAGGGAGTACCTTTTTGTATAATAGGCGTATGAATACACAGCTAGCAGAAAAGATACGGAATGCAGAACAGTTAACATTTTCCGATAAAATCAAATTGATACGTGATTTAAGTATCCCAGGTATCTTAGCAGTCATTACAGAGACAGTGATGGGATTTATTGATACAGCGATGGTTGGTGCACTTGGCGCATTAGCCTCTGCTTCAATTGGCCTCGTTATGTCGAGTACTTGGTTATTTGGTGAACTAATCAGCAGTGTTTCAATCGGCTTTTCGGTGCAAGTTGCACATGCTGTTGGGGCAGGAAAACTTGATCGTAGTAGAAGGATATTTAAAGGATCGATTTTAACATCTTTATTGATATCATTTTTGATTGCTGGAATTTGTTATGCGTGGGCACATGTTGCTCCATCTTGGTTACAAGCACAGCCAGAGATATGGAAAGATGCGATAGATTACTTAGGTTTATATGCAATCTTCCTTCCGATACGTCAGTTAAATTATTTGGTGAATGGTATGTTACAGTGTGCAGGTGACATGAAGACGCCTAGTAAGATGGCTGTATTGATGTGTATCTTAGATATTATCTTTAATTTTATTTTGATTTTCCCATCTCGTCTGATTTCAATCTTCGGTATTGAGATGTGGGTATATGGTGCAAATCTTGGTGTATTTGGTGCACAGCTAGGAACATCACTGGCGGTATGTGTATGTACTGTGATTTCCTTTCGAGTAGCCCTAACAGAATCAAAAGAGTTACATATTAAGGAAATTCATGGGAATTGGTTCGCTAGTAAAGAGGTGTTGTCTTCTGCGTGGAAGATTGGAATGCCAAATGCATTAGCACAAAGTGTATTATGCATGGGACAGATTGCCTCAACAAAGATTATTGCACCACTAGGTACAGTGGCTATAGCGGCACATTCCTTTGGCAATACAGTGGAATCAATTTGTTATATGCCAGGCTATGGTATCGCAGCTGCAGCCACAACCCTAATTGGTCAGGCAATCGGTGCAAGTAAAAAAGATCTTGCGAAGGACTTTGCCAATATCATTACGTTATTAGGTATGTGTGTAATGGGCATTCTTGCGATATTCTTGTTTTTTGCATCACCGATGATTTTTGCAATCTTAACCCCAGATGTTGAAGTACAAAAGCTAGGTGTCAGTGTGATTCGTGTTGTTATGCTTGCAGAACCATTGTTTGCAGCATCGATTGTAATCACAGGTGTATTACGTGGTGCTGGTGATACGGTAGTGCCATTTATACTCAATTTACTAAGTTTATGGGGGATTCGTATTACACTAGCGTTCTTCTTGTCGCCAACGATGGGTCTTATGGGAGCTTGGTTAGCGATGACAATTGATATTGCGATAAGAGGTATATTATATTTAATTCGGTTATATAAGACGAATTGGTTAAGTGGAGTAGGAGGATAGAAGGTATGCATACAATTTTACTTGTTTTGATAGTGACGATTTTATTGCTTGCATTGATTGTATTTTTAGGATGGCCGCATAAAATTGATGCGACTAGAAAAAAGATATACTCACCACTTATTTCAAGACGTGTTCGTATCTGTGTGATTTCGGATTTGCACTCTCGAAGTTTTGGCAAAGATAATGAGCGTATTATCCGTATGGTAAATAAACATAAACCCGATTTAATTGTATTTCCAGGGGATATATTTACGCCTAGGGGAGATAATGAAAGTATGCTTGCACTCATGCATGCATTGAGACAATATCCACGTGTATATATCAGTGGAAATCATGATGCGATGTTGAAAGAAGAACTACATGACTATGTGATTGCGATGCGTTCCGATGGTGTGCAGGTTCTACTAGATGATAGTGAAGTAATGAATATCAATGGGCAATTACTAGAGATCATTGGTTTAACGGATGGTGGTCCTAAGATGAATAAGACAGTAGAGGAAGTGGATTCTCTTTGTATGACATCGTATTATAGAATTCTTTTATCACATCGACCACATCATATTGCATTTTATGAACAGCTGCCTGTAAATCTAATCATCAGTGGACATGCACACGGTGGTCAATGGGCAATCCCATTTATTAGACAAGGATTATATGCACCACAACAAGGACTATTCCCAAGATACACGCATGGCATCAAGAATCTTGAGGGAAGACTTTTATATATTTCAAGAGGATTTGCGACGGGAAATAAATTCTTTGTTCGCTTGTATAACAATCCTGAATTGGGATTTATCGATTTATTACCAATCAATGAAAAAGAGGCTGTAACGCATAACAGCCTATAAAATAAAATGTCCTTCCTCTTAATTTAGGGGTCGGACATTTTATTTTTGGTTATAATTTATGTATGGAAAACACGATAAATCATAACC
>CALISH010000167.1 GCA_938041275.1 uncultured Solobacterium sp. | reverse complement strand
CCCATGTAATTTTAAAGCGGATTTTTCTAAAACCCCAAGTTATTTTACATTAGGATAAAATCAAGAGCGGTGAACTCATACGTGTATGTATGACATCAGATTTCTTCCTAGAAGAAGCAGACACTTGGCGTACACAAGCTTGGGATATCATGCGTATTCGCAGCGATGTAAAGTTCTTCCTACTAACCAAACGTCCAGAACGTATACTTTCCTGTTTACCATTTGATTGGAAAGATGGGTGGGAAAACATCATGATCAATGTCACAGCCGAAAATCAAAAGCGCGCTGATGAACGCATCCCTGTCTTATTAGATTTACCCTTCAAACACAAAGGAATCATGTGTGCTCCACTCTTATCAGAAATACATATTGAACAATACTTATCCGATAAAATCGAACAAATCATCGTCGGTGGAGAAAACTATAACGGCAGTAGACCTTGCCATTACGAGTGGGTTAAAAGCCTCTATCAACAAGCCACCAAACACGATATTACATTTGCATTTATCGAAACAGGCACAACCTTTGTAAAAGATGGTAAAACATATCACATCCCATCGAAAACTATTCAATCAAAACAAGCCTTCCGATCCGGTTTGCAACACCAAGGAAGAAAACACAAATACATACTCACCGACCAATTTAACAACTACATTCCAGAGAAGCAGAGATACCAACGTCAATTTGATATTGACTGTACAGAATGTGGCTCTAAACTCATTTGTAATGGAATTGAGTTAGGATAATGTACGAATTCTACTCAAAAGCACAAATAGAATCACACTTACAACAAATAGAATACTAGCTACCAGATACATTGCAAAATAAAGATTCATGAATAAGATTGTCGAAAGTAGTATAGGTAAGCCAACCATAAACAAACTAACCAGCATCGTTAAACCGACTTGCAAACCTTGCTTAATTGGAACAATTTCATTGTCCCAACTATAATTAGCAAATCGATAGTCTAGCGCAAATCCTAAAATTGCAGTAAAGATAGAATATGCTAATGGAATAAGTAACACCGCAATCACCTGTTCAACTGATAGCGAAAATCGCAAGAATACAGCAATGATTGCGCAAACATATCCTATTAAATGTAAAGACAATGTCACCGATATCTTACTGAATATAATATCTAACATCTTGACAGGAGCAGTCTGAATAATCCATAAATTCTTCCCCTCTAATGATAAGGAAGAAGCCGAAGGGAATGTGAACGCCAGCATCCCTGCAATCACAAGTGGAATATAGTCCACCACATTTACAGAAATCTGCGACACTTTCAACATGGAAAACAGCATTGTTGGTGGTACAAGCACCAACAAAACACTCCCTATTACTAGCATAATAATACCAAACCCCTGATTGATTACCGCTAAATATGAGCCAAAGAAACGTTTCATTTCTTTTTTGTATAACGCATGTAATACTGAATGATGCTTGAAAGTTGCATCATGGTATATAACTCTATGTTTTGTAGAAAGCTTATGCAGAACTTCATATTTCCAAGTAAACATATAGAAGATCAACACAGAAACAACAAATGACATGCATGCATATAATAGGTTTGACTTTAAAAATATCAAGGATAGTGGGTATATCTGTATCATTTGTAATCCTATCATAGTAGATAAACCGCCGACACTTTGAAGCAGAAAGATTCCTACCATCAAACCAATAAACAATAAAACAGATACTAGTACTTTTAATACTGTTGTATGTTTAGCAAAAGATGCTGCATAAAGAATGCCCACACCAAAGATGATTGCAATTCCTATCGGTATCACCGGAACAAACACAACAGAGAAAATACCGAATACAAACTGTAAGTATGTATGTGTAACAAGTACATGCACCACCATACCTGGTAACATCATTCCACAGGCGAAACAAAACGAAAGGATATACACAATCAATAGTTTACTTGCAATAATATCTCTTTTAGAAATAGGTAATGACTGCAACATTTCATAATCATTGCCTTCAAACAATAATGCATTCAACGTAAACAATAATAATGTTATTAAAACAACACTCGTTAACGACAACAAGCTTGCATACACATATTTCACAAGTCCTGTATGCATCAAGTTTATTGTTGTCGTGACAGAGAATGACCCAATATTTATTGCCATATAAGCAATCATGACAATAAATAATACGGCTATATAACGCTTTTGTTTATTGTTTCCGCAAAGATCATTTATAGGCAGTGTATTTAAGAGTTTAGCTTTTGATAAATGAATGATTTGATTCATTACGCATCCACCTCCATAAAGAACTCTTCTAATGACTTTGTTCCCTTTACGGTATTCATATCACCACATGTTATAAGTTTTCCTTTATGGATAATCGCAACTTTATTACATAGTTTCTCTGCTACATCTAAAACATGCGTTGAGAAGAAAATTGTACATCCTTTCTGCGTCATCTCTTTCATAATATTCTTGAGTTCAAATGTAGCTTTAGGATCCAATCCAACAAATGGTTCATCTAAAATCAATATCTTCGGCTCATGTATAAGAGCCGCAATAATAGCAGTACGCTGTTTCATACCATGTGAATAGGAGCTTATAGGTTGTGCTAAATCAGATGTCAAACCAAAGAGATCTGCAAATTTACGGGTTCTATCGGCTCTATCATCTTCTGACACTCCGAAAATATCCGCAATAAGATTGATATACTTAATTCCGGATAGAAATTCATATAAATCAGGATTGTCAGGAATATAGGCGATTTTTTCCTTGCAAAGCATAGGATTTTCTTTAATTGAAGTTCCATCAATAAGAATTTCGCCTT
>CALISH010000166.1 GCA_938041275.1 uncultured Solobacterium sp. | reverse complement strand
ACATGCGCTAGAAGGCATTCGATTACGATTGGTAGGAAATAAAGCTAATAAATATCAAATTTATTATCGTGCATACGCAAAGGGCTATGGATGGCTAGGTTGGGCAAGTTCGGATGAACAAGCAGGTAGTACAGATTACGGGATTCCGTTACAGGCAGTACAGGTAATGATTACTTTAAAAGGCACACAACAGCCAAGCCCATTAGGGAATTCAAGCATTAATCGTTCTGTACCGACCCCAAATCCAACACCAGTACCAACCCCAACTCCAACTCCGAGTCCTGTGCCAACACCAGTTCCAAGTAGTACACCAGAACCGGCGGCGAATTATACGTTACAAGGGCAAGGTCATCAATCGGAAATAGGATGGTTGTCAACTGTAGGTGATGGACAAACAATCGGCAATGATACAAACAATAAGAATCTAGAGGCTGCTAAGTTAATTATAGAAAATGCGACAGAAGCAGATTTAAGAATTGTTGGAGATGCACACGTAAGTGGAATCGGATGGATCAATAACCAAGAGGCCGGTAATACTTTAGGAACAGTCGGAGCAGGAAGAGCCATTGAAGGATTACGATTGAGATTGGCAGGAAGACAAGCGAGCCAATATCAAATTTATTATCGTGCATACGCAAAGGGCTATGGATGGCTAGGCTGGGCAAGTTCAAATGAGCTAGCAGGCAGTACAGGACACGGAGTTCCTGTTCAAGCGATGCAGGTAAAACTTGTAAAGAATGGAGAAAGTGCACCAAGCCCGTTAGGAGATTCAGAGGTAGAATTCCCATATACGTACACGGTAACTGGACATCAGGCAAATGTAGGATGGATACCGGGAGTCGTTAATGATGGAGTTGTAGGAAATGTAAATACAGGGAATGCGTTAGAAGCATTTAAGATAACATTCTTAGGATCCAAACCTGGCGATATTGGTGTTCAAGCAGATGCACATGTAAGTACAATTGGATGGATCAACAACCAAGATGCAAGTCAGGTCGTAGGTGGCACGGTTGGTTCTGGACATGCGCTAGAAGGCATTCGATTACGATTGGTAGGAAATAAAGCTAATAAATATAATCTATACTATCGTGTTTATATTGAACAATTTGGGTGGTTAGGTTGGGCAAATGCAAATGAGTTAGCTGGAAGTGAGAATCTTTCTTTACATATACAAGGGTTACAAGTTAAAGCTGTAATGAAAAAATATGATGATGGATCTTTAGCAAATGATCAAAATGAGTCGTATGTTACTGAACCAAAAACGGGATTTGCGTCAATTATCCGAAACGGAAGACGAATGCAGGTTTATTTCTATAACGGTCAAATTGTGACTTGGAATTTCAGAGAAGGAAGAAATTTCTACCACGTTGACCCATCTACTGGAGAAATATTAACATTACAGACGACACGTTCAGATTCAGTCTGGGCTGAGGGTATTGATATTTCTGAACATAACTATGGTATAAATCTTGCGGATTACCGAAATGGATTTGTAATTATCCGTATCGGATATAGTA
This sequence comes from uncultured Solobacterium sp., assembly GCA_938041275.1. Taxonomy (GTDB): domain Bacteria; phylum Bacillota_I; class Bacilli_A; order Erysipelotrichales; family Erysipelotrichaceae; genus Bulleidia. Next base: position 13,871 of record CALISH010000166.1, on the reverse strand, counting down.
CAAAAGAAGATAAACATTGGCGTGAATATTTGAGAATTTGTGAGCAATTGCATATACCTTATGGAGTGTATTTATATTCCTACGCATTAAACGAGGCTGATGCAGTTGAGGAGGCAAAGTTTACTTTAAATATCCTTTCTCAAATTCATCCTACATTAGGGGTTTGGTTTGATATGGAAGATGCAGATGGATATAAACAAAGACATGCTCCATGGATTTTAAATAAAACAACAATTAGTTCTATTACAAGGACTTATTTAGATATCGTAGCTACGTCTGGACATACTGTAGGAATATATGCTTCTTCAAGTTGGTTTTCAAATTACATTGATGTTCCGGGGTATCCAAAATGGGTTGCAAATTGGGGTATCAATGATGGACAGTGGCATAATGATTTTTCTAATCAGGCATATATGCAGCAATATACCAGCGCGGGAAATCTAGATAGAGATTTGTTGTTTATTGATCCGAATCTAATACGTTAAAGAAAAGTCGTGGAATAACCACTGACTTTTCTTTTATATACTAGATATAGTCACATTTTTTGCCTTCAATTAATAGATGCAGAGTATAAGTTTTAATCTAATCAAGGATATTCATTACGATATGGTCCTAAAACAAAATTAAGTATACCAGCGTGTAGTTAGGTAGAGCCTATAGATTTCTGCGCCTATTATATTTTCTTAGGCTATCTATAAATAGCAAAAAAGTGTAAAATAGTATGGCTAATAGCAGATGCCTTGTGTTAGATGCATTGAGAGTTTATTAATTAATTGCGATAGCGAAAAGATGATATATGGAGGGAAAATGGAAACATACAAGCAAAAAAACTGGGTTTTATTTGGGGTTCTTGCACTAGCTTTTATTTCTTTAGAAGCTTACCTATTTAGAAATTTTTCTATTAGACCGGGTGTATTTATAAAACGAACGGAGATAATAGTTTTAGTATTTGGTTTTCTATCCCTACATTGTTTTGTTGATACACATAAGTTATACGATTGGATATATAAATATAGGGTAATTTTGTGCCTTGCTTTATTTATCTTCTGTGTGGCAAATTGTTTTACATGGTCTTCAGTTGGACAATGGGATAACTATATTCAACCTGGTGTAGGCTCTCAATATATTAAACCTATCTTTGGTATCGCACGGCCTATTCGTAGTGATGAGTGGATGGTTAGTGTACCAAGATATATCTCAGCTGAGTTAACAAAATACGGACCACTAAATGACATTTTGAGAGCTACAACTGTTTCTAATGTATCAGCTACGGGTTTACAACTTGATTTTTCAATTATTAAATCACCACAATTGTGGGGCCATTACTTATTAGGTGCTAGTTATGGTTCTTCGTGGGAATGGTCATATAATCTGATTTTTGGTTTCTTATTTATTTTCGAATTCTGCATGGTTACGACTCGTGGGAATCGACTTGTTTCTTTTTTTGGAGCATGTTTGATTGCAATGTCGTCCTTTAGTATGTGGTGGTCTGTGTGTAGAATCTTATATTTGATGGCCGCAATCATTGCGTTGTTCTACTATTTTGTTAGGGAAGAGAAAACTTGGATGCGTGTAGTTTTTGGGACCATATTAGCAATTATGGGCGCTGAGTATGTTAGTACTTTATATGCTGCATGGTTGGTTCCGACAGGCTGGATTATTGTTTCATATATGGCTTGGATATTGTATGAGAATCATATATGGGAGAGATTTAAGGCGATTGATTGGATTGTATTTGTCGCTGATGTTTTATTGATGGTCATTTTGATTGTCCGACATTTGATGATTAGTGCTGAATATTTAACTGCAATTTTGAATACTGTGTATCCTGGTGGAAGAGTAGATTATGGTGGAATGGCACTGCATAAAATATTGGATTATGTACCAACAGTATTAACCCCATTTGGTGGTTTTGCAAATCCAAGCGAAATGGGTACCATCTTTGGTGTTTTCCCGTTAGGGTACTTCTTATACGTATATGTTCTTGTAAAATATAAAGGCAAAGATAAATTACTTTGGTTTTTAATGCCTGTACTTACTTTGTTTACAATATATTGTACGATTGGTTTACCACCAATCGTGGCTAAGATTTTTATGCTCACATTCTCTACCTCAAGTAGAACTGTAGACTTTTTAGGGGTTTTACTAGCAATCATTACAGTTTATTGCATTTCAAAAATTCAAGATGAAAATGGGATGAATATTTGGCTATCAATTATTGTTGCGGTGCTTGCAGTAGTTCCTACGGTAATATATGAATTTCCAAAATGGAGAGGAATCGGTATCCGTTATTATGCATTATGGATTATTGTGGTATTTACAGTAATTGCGTTTATATTTATTCTTTCTAAGAATAAGTATCAAAAAGCTGCGATTATCATCGTATCATGCATGTTGTTTGGAGATGGCATCATTGTAAATCCGATTTCTGTCGGATTAGATGCAATTACAAGTAAACCTGCATACAAGGAGATTCAAAGTATTGTAGAAGGTGACCCTGATGCCAGATGGGTTTCTATTGGTTCATTTGTTACTCCGCAATATTTAGTTGCTGCAGGTGCACATACTCTAAACTCTGTAAACTATATTCCTAATAAAGATACTTGGGAAAGACTTGGCGTTGAAGAAAATGAAGAATTGTGGAATCGTTATGCCCATGTTGTGATTTCATTGACAGATAGTGATAAATCTGAATATTCAGTGATACAGGCTGATTTAATTCAGGCAAATTTAACATGGAATGATTTTGAAAAATTAGATATTAAATATATTGGAACAACAACGCCAATCCCTACGTTCGCTAAAGATAAAGTGATTGAATTATATAATGAGTATGGATTCTATATTTATCAAGTGAAGTAGACAATAATATATAAAACTTATCAGATAGAAAACAAGAATGGAATGATGTTATAATATTAAAAATAACAGGGGTCAATGTTAATATGAACCAAGAGAATGCAATTGAAATAAGAAATATGTCGAAAAGTTTTAAGGTACAATACGATAAAGCAAACTCCTTAAAGGCTTTTCTTGTAACAAGAAGAAAAAATAGAATCCAAAATTTAGAAGTACTAAAGAATATCAGTTTAGATATCAAAAAAGGTGATACAGTTGCACTTATTGGTACAAATGGATCCGGAAAATCTACATTGTTAAAATTGATGACAAAAATTATTTATCCAACTAGTGGAGAGATTCAGACATGTGGAAAGCTAACTTCTTTATTAGAGTTAGGCGCAGGTTTTCATCCGGATTTTACGGGAAGAGAAAACATATATTTTAATGCTTCTATCTTTGGACTGACGAGGAAAGAAATAGAAGCGCGGATGGATGATATTATTAATTTTTCAGAATTGGGAAATTTTATTGATGAGCCAATCCGTACATATTCTTCGGGTATGTATATGCGACTTGCATTTTCGATTGCAATTAACGTCGATGCTGATATCTTATTGATTGATGAAATATTGGCGGTTGGTGATCAGCACTTCCAAGATAAATGTTATGCAAAGTTAGAGGAACTACGAGATTCTGATAAAACAATTGTTATTGTTTCACACAGCCTTTCGGTTGTAAAAAAACTATGTACACGTGCCATTTGGATTTATAAAGGTACATTTAAGTTGGATGGCGATCCAACCTATGTTATTGATGAATATTTGAAACAATCAGCTATCGACAATAAAGAAAAGAAGAAACAAGAGGTACAATCTGGGAAAGCTGAGTACCGTGCAATCACATTTATTGATACGCCTGTTGATTTTACGCGGGTTGATTCTGGAACGCATAAAATACGAATTGATGGATGGAGTATTTCTGACTATGAGGATAGTCATAATGAACTCTATGTTGGCAGTACAAAATTGGATACATCACCATTTGAAAGGTGGGATGTATATAATGCATACAGCGAAGAGTTTAGTGGTTTTATGGATGCCAGTACAATCGGTTGGCGTGTATATATCAATCCCGATGATTACAGAGATCAGATAGATGAAATGGGATATTTATATGTAACATCTAAGGTTGTATCAAAGGATGGCAAGGAATTAACAAGTAAAAAAATAACAATCGTATTTGATGAGAGGTAAGCCGTGTTTAAAGAAATATATAAGTATCGTGAATTGTTAAAAACAAATATTAGAAAAGAGATACGTGGTAAATATAAAGGCTCCTTTTTGGGTGTTTTATGGAGTTTTATTAATCCATTATTACAGGTAATTGTATATGCGATTGTGTTCCCTTACTTAATGCGTGGTACAGGGGATGATTATCTAGTCTACCTAGCTACAGGAATTATACCGTGGACATTTTTTCAAATGACCCTTGTAAGCTGTGTGGGCAGTATTAAGGCAAACTCAGGAATCATAAAAAAAGTTTACTTCCCGCGTGAAATATTGCCGATTTCAATTGTTCTAAGTGGACTTATTAACTTCTTTATCTCTTGTATTATTATTTTATTATTCTGCATTGGATATGGTGTTGGTATTAGTTGGCACTTAGTCTTTGTGCCGGTGTTTGCAATCCTACAGGCTATTTTAACTTTGGGGTTAGGACTAATATTGAGTGCTATTACAGCATATGTGCAGGATTTGGAATATATTATTAATTTCCTACTAATGTTAGGCTTTTATGGGACACCAGTGGTATATAAACTAGAAATGTTTGCCTCAAATTCAATTTTAATTACATTAGTTCGATATAATCCATTAACAATTATTTTAAACGGGTACCGCAATGCATTTTTGTACCATGCAGTGCCTGGGATGCACAGCCTTATAGTTTTGGCAATCATGTCATTTGCAGTACTGGCAGTGGGAATGCTCACATTTAAGAAACTAGAAAAAGGATTTGCAGAACAGTTCTAATTAGAATATAGGTAAGTTTGAACTATGAAATATCGATTTGAAAGTATTATGAAGAAAAATGATTCAATCAAAATAAGTGGTTTCATCGTTGGTCGTCAGCCGACGGATGTGGCCATTTTTAAGTATTTTGTAGGGAATCATGAAGAACATATTGATTATACAGCTGTGGTTCGCAATGATGTTTCAAATAAATATTTTCAAAAGACATATAAGAATTCATATGGTTTTTCCATTATACTGCCATTAAAAAAACGAGCTAAATTACAAGTGACCGTAGGGAATGAAACACACACATTCCACATAAATCAAATTTTTTTTGGCTGGCAAAGTTTTATCATAAAGTTGCGAAATTCAAAATTTGTAGCGAAATTAAAAGAATTCATAAGAAATTTGTATCAAAGAAAGGTAACTTATAAATCGTGGTTTAAGTTAACGAAAGCATCAAAAGAAGAACTAATAAAGCAGAAAGAGTATAAGTGGGCAGAAGACGCACCATTATTTTCGATAGTCGTGCCTTTGTATAGAACGCCTAAGGGATACCTAAAAGAGTTGATAGAGAGTATTGAAGCGCAGACATATGTAAAGTGGGAACTGTGCTTGGCGGATGGAAGTCCAGATAATAAATTAGAGATGCTTGTCAAATCTTATCAAGACGAAAGAATCAAGTATCGATATATTGGTGAAAATCTAGGAATATCAGGGAACACAAATAAAGCTGTTGAGATGGCAACAGGTGATTTCATTGTGCTTTGTGATCATGATGATTTAATTACACCAGATGCGTTATTTGAGTTTGCCAAAGAGATAGTGTCAGATAAAGAGGTGGATTCCATCTATTCGGATGAAGATAAGATAGATGAGAAAAGCTATGATGTTTTTGATCCGAGCTTTAAGCCAGACTTTAATATAGATATGTTGCGATCACAGAATTACATCTGCCATTTGTATGGAGTTAGAAGAGAACTCGTAGAAAAGTATGGGATGTTTAATTCAGAGTATGATGGTGCGCAGGACTATGATTTCATATTGCGAATGAACGAGCATAGCAGAAAGATAGCACACGTGGCAAAGATACTGTATCATTGGCGAACACATCAAGGGTCAACTGCGTTGAATCCTGAGTCGAAGATGTATGCATATGATGCAGGTGCCAGAGCGATCAGAGCCCATTACGCAAGGATGTTACCAGAGATTCAGATTGAGAGAATCGAGAATGGGTATACGCTAGGCATGTATCATACTGTATTCAAATTCAATGAGTATCCTCTCATATCTGTTATCATTCCAAATAAAGATCATACAGATGACCTAGATAAAGCGATACGGTCAATGATTGAGAAAGGGACTTGGCCAAATCTTGAATTTATCGTAGTAGAGAATAATTCAACGGAAGAAAAGACGTGGGAGTATTACAAAAAGATAGAGAAAGAATATTCGCAAGTTAAGGTTGTTTATTATGATGGAATATTCAATTACGCGAAGATAAACAATTTTGGAGTAAGACATGCCAGAGGAGAGTATTATCTCTTCATGAATAACGATGTAGAACTAATCGAGCCGGATTCATTAAAAGAGATGATGGGATATGGACAACGGAATGATGTAGGCGCAGTCGGATGTAGATTACTATATGAGGACAACACGCTACAACACGCTGGGGTTATTGTCGGCGAGATTGGTGTAGCTGAACATATTTTCAAAAAACAAATTGAAGGAATGACATACCATGCTCGCGCAATGTTAACGCAAGACATGTCAGCAGTAACAGCTGCGGTCATGTTAGTTAAGAAGGAAGTCTTTGAGAAGGTAGAAGGCTTTGATGAAAGATTTGCAGTGGCATTCAACGATATTGATATCTGCATGAAGATAAGAGAAGATAAGAAACTGATCGTTTACGCACCATACGCATGTTTTCATCACTATGAGTCAAAATCAAGAGGTGCAGAGGATACACCTGAAAAAATTGAAAGATTTATTAACGAAGTTAATTTGTTTAACTCAAAATGGAGAAGCTTCATTGAAAATGGAGATCCTTACTATAATTGTAATTTTTCTAAGAAGCATACGGATTGCCGGTTGCGATAGAATAATTCTCTATTTTGTGTGATAATAGATGTGTTTTTAAATACTCAGAGGTGCTTAATGTCGATAAAGTATAGGATTGAAATTGCGTATAGTGTTTACAATGATATTGAACTTGCAGGATGGGCAGTTTGTGATGATCAGGATGAAGTTGTTCAACTTGATCTTTTAGATGCGAATGGAAAGCAACTACGCCAGTGTATCAACCGTTATTCTCGTCCTGATGTTGGAATTCGCTTCTTTCATAGTTCTGATGAAAACACATATGGGTTTAAATTGAGATTTCCTTTCAGAAAAGGGGATCATTATATTCTTCGATTGGCGGATTCTAAATCCACTGTAGAAAAGCGTATCGATGGAAAGCTTATTTTCATCAAACGAGTATTGAAAAATATGATGGAAAAACAGTCTATTCGCGAAATCTTTGAAAGACGAATAAGACGGAAAAATATACTTGATTATCCAGAATGGTTTAAGTTAACGAAAGCATCAAAAGAAGAACTAATAAAGCAGAAAGAGTATAAGTGGGCAGAAGACGCACCATTATTTTCGATAGTCGTGCCTTTGTATAGAACGCCTAAGGGATACCTAAAAGAGTTGATAGAGAGTATTGAAGCGCAGACATATGTAAAGTGGGAACTGTGCTTGGCGGATGGAAGTCCAGATAATAAATTAGAGATGCTTGTCAAATCTTATCAAGACGAAAGAATCAAGTATCGATATATTGGTGAAAATCTAGGAATATCAGGGAACACAAATAAAGCTGTTGAGATGGCAACAGGTGATTTCATTGTGCTTTGTGATCATGATGATTTAATTACACCAGATGCGTTATTTGAGTTTGCCAAAGAGATAGTGTCAGATAAAGAGGTGGATTCCATCTATTCGGATGAAGATAAGATAGATGAGAAAAGCTATGATGTTTTTGATCCGAGCTTTAAGCCAGACTTTAATATAGATATGTTGCGATCACAGAATTACATCTGCCATTTGTATGGAGTTAGAAGAGAACTCGTAGAAAAGTATGGGATGTTTAATTCAGAGTATGATGGTGCGCAGGACTATGATTTCATATTGCGAATGAACGAGCATAGCAGAAAGATAGCACACGTGGCAAAGATACTGTATCATTGGCGAACACATCAAGGGTCAACTGCGTTGAATCCTGAGTCGAAGATGTATGCATATGATGCAGGTGCCAGAGCGATCAGAGCCCATTACGCAAGGATGTTACCAGAGATTCAGATTGAGAGAATCGAGAATGGGTATACGCTAGGCATGTATCATACTGTATTCAAATTCAATGAGTATCCTCTCATATCTGTTATCATTCCAAATAAAGATCATACAGATGACCTAGATAAAGCGATACGGTCAATGATTGAGAAAGGGACTTGGCCAAATCTTGAATTTATCGTAGTAGAGAATAATTCAACGGAAGAAAAGACGTGGGAGTATTACAAAAAGATAGAGAAAGAATATTCGCAAGTTAAGGTTGTTTATTATGATGGAATATTCAATTACGCGAAGATAAACAATTTTGGAGTAAGACATGCCAGAGGAGAGTATTATCTCTTCATGAATAACGATGTAGAACTAATCGAGCCGGATTCATTAAAAGAGATGATGGGATATGGACAACGGAATGATGTAGGCGCAGTCGGATGTAGATTACTATATGAGGACAACACGCTACAACACGCTGGGGTTATTGTCGGCGAGATTGGTGTAGCTGAACATATTTTCAAAAAACAAATTGAAGGAATGACATACCATGCTCGCGCAATGTTAACGCAAGACATGTCAGCAGTAACAGCTGCGGTCATGTTAGTTAAGAAGGAAGTCTTTGAGAAGGTAGAAGGCTTTGATGAAAGATTTGCAGTGGCATTCAACGATATTGATATCTGCATGAAGATAAGAGAAGATAAGAAACTGATCGTTTACGCACCATACGCATGTTTTCATCACTATGAGTCAAAATCAAGAGGTGCAGAGGATACACCTGAAAAAATTGAAAGATTTAATAGAGAGATTGGTCTATTCAATTTGAAATGGGAAAAAAATATTTTGGATGGTGATCCTTACTATAATCAAAATCTATCTGTAAAAGATGGGTTCTTTAACATTCGCAATATTGAAAGCGAAAAAATTGGACAACCTTATTACAGTTTGGAAATGAGAAATTTCCTAAAGGACAAAGCAAAAGATATTTATGATAAGAAGTAGTTTGTGTATGCGTAAGATTTAAGAAATGATAACGGGGGATATATGAAAAAATTAATTATTATACCTGCATATAATGAATCTGAGAGCATTGAATACACAATTGAACATATTAAAAAGGAAGCTCCGGATTTTGATTATGTAATTATCAACGATTGTTCATCAGATGATACGGCAGAGATTTTAGAGAAAAATCATTATAACTATATCTCTTTACCTGTTAATCTCGGAATCGGAGGAGCTGTTCAAACAGGGTACAAATATGCGCTTGAAAATGGATATGACATGGCTGTACAAGTTGATGGAGATGGACAACATGATGTTTCGTTTTTAAATTTGATGGTCGATAAATTAGTTAAAGAAGATGCCGATATGGTAATTGGATCTCGTTTTATTAACAAAGAAGGATTTCAATCAACATTCATGCGCCGTGTAGGGATTACCTATTTTACAAGATTAATCAAGTTATTAACGAATCAGACTATTACTGATCCAACCTCTGGTTTTCGACTTGCAAATCGAAGAGCTATTGAATTGTTTGCAAAAGAATATCCTAGAGATTATCCAGAGCCTGAATCTGTTGTTGTATTACTGAAAAAGAACTTTAAGATAGTTGAGGCGCCTGTAATAATGAAGGCAAGAGAAGGCGGACAGTCTTCAATTAGAATGTGGAGTTCAGTATACTATATGGTTAAAGTATCGATGGCAATTCTCGTTGAATTTATAAGGAAGTGAGGCATATATGGAATTTCATCTAAAAACAGTATTATTAATATTTGCTTTACTTATCTTTGTTGGACTGATTGTACAAGTTAAGCAAAAGAAACTCGACCTTCAATATACAATGTCTTGGATAGTTATGGTATTTGGCCTTGTTGTCGTAATTCTGTTTCCAGGACTATTATCTACTTTGACAATGATTATGGGTGTATCCACGCCTGTAAATATGATTTTTTTCTTAGGATTTTGCTTTGCATTATTAATTATCTACAATTTGACAAAGTATGTTTCTAAACTCTCGGGTGAAATCAAAAGTCTATCTCAGAGTTTTGCAATTTTAGAAAAAAAGATGAAAGATAATTATCACGAGTAAGATTCTCCGTTGGGGGAATCTTTTTCATGGAAAACTTGGTGTCTTATGCATCAATTTCCACACGTTGAGTATTCAACGGCGAAAGTGTATAATTTTTCTGAGTATATAGGAGAAAAAATGAATATATTAATAGTAAGTCAGCACTATTATCCTGAGCAGTTTCGCATTAATGATATATCGTTCGAATTAGCGAAAAGAGGTCATAAAGTAACAGTGCTTACAGGGTTACCAAATTACCCTGAAGGAAAAATTTATGATGGATATCAAAACAAGCAGAATCGTAATCAGACTGTAAACGGTGTACATATTATTCGCACTTCATTGATCGGGCGTGGGAAAAGCCTACTAACTTTTGGATTAAATTATGCTTGGTTTGCAATAGCTGGTAAGCAGAAAGCAAAAACTTTACATGAGGACTTTGATGTTATTTTCTCCTATCAAACTTCTCCTGTATCAATGGTATGGCCTGCAATCGAAGTAAAGAAGAGACAAAATATTCCTTTGGTATTGTACTGTTTAGACCAATGGCCAATCAGTATTACTACTGGTCCGTTTTCCAAAGGAACACTTGCATATTCGTTTTTTTGGAAACTTAGCGTAGATACATATAATAAGGCTGACCGTATTTTAATAACTTCTAAATCTTTTGAAAATTACTTTAATAAAGAACTTAAGTTATCAACTGAGAAATATGGCTTGGATTATTGGCCACAGTATGCAGAAGATATATATCAAAATACTGTCCAAAATATTAATGGTACATATGATGTGTTGTATGCAGGTAATATTGGACCTGCTGCAGATGTTGAAGTGATTGTTAAGGCAGCAGAATATTTAAAAGAACATAAAAATATTCATTTTCATATTGTGGGTGATGGTGTTAATCGCCAAAACTGTGAACAAATGGCTATTAATGCTGGCCTAGATAATATTACATTTTACGGTAGTCACAAAGTTGACGAGATGAAGCAATATTATGATTTAGCAGATGCCTTCTTAATCACCATGAAAGATAATGAAGTTGTAAATTATACCTTACCTGCAAAAATGCAATCATATATGCTTGCAGGAAAAACGATTATTGGTGCAATCAACGGAGAGACTAAACGTGTAATTCAAGATGCAGATTGCGGATATTGTGGGCCTTCTGGAGATGCACATAGGTTAGCTGAAAATATCTTGAAAGCAAGTGAAGATGAACAAGATACTTATGGTAGAGGCAGAAATGCGAGTACTTATTATCATTCACATTTTGATAAAGAAAAATTGTTAGATGAATTGGAAAAGATTTTCCAAGAGGAAATAGATAGAAAGAAGATTGGCAAATGAGGATATTGGTGACAGGTGCTAATGGGTTTGTTGGAAAGAATTTGGTGGCAAACCTAAAAAATATCAAAGATGGAAAAAACAGAACTACAAATTTAAATATCGCGGAAGTTTATTCGTATGATAAAGATTCAACAGTTGAAGATCTTGAATATTATTGCAAGAACTGTGACTTTGTATTTAACTTGGCTGGGGTAAATCGTCCTGAAAACGATAAAGAGTTCATGGAAGGCAATTTTGGGTTTGCTAGCACATTACTTGATACTCTGAAAAAATTTGATAATAAGGCAACTGTTATGTTAAGTTCTTCGATTCAGGCAACTCTAATCGGACGATATGCAGAATCAGATTATGGAAAATCCAAGCTTGCCGGTGAAAATCTATTCTTTGATTATGCAAAAGAAACGGGAGCAAAAGTTTTGGTTTATCGCTTTGCAAATTTATTCGGAAAGTGGTGTCGCCCAAACTATAATAGTGTTGTGGCAACTTTTTGCAACAACTATGCAAATGATTTGCCAATTCAAATTAATGATCCAAGTGTGGAGTTGGAATTAGTGTATATCGATGACTTGTTGGAAGAAATGATATTGGCCTTAACTGGCAAAGAACATCATTGTGAGTACGAGGGTGTGACACCGATAGCGGTTGATAATGGCAAATACTGCTATGTACCTGTATCCCATAAGGTGACATTACAGCAAATTGTTGATTTACTCGAAGAGTTTAAGAATCAACCACAAACTGGAATGATACCAAGCATACCTCCACATTCGCTTGAAAAGAAGTTATATTCAACATACTTGTCATATCTTCCAAAAGAAAAAATTGCGTACGATTTAAAAATGAATGTTGATTCTCGAGGGTCATTTACAGAATTATTAAAGACGTTTGATAGAGGACAGTTTTCTGTAAATATAAGTAAGCCGGGAATTACAAAAGGAGAGCATTGGCATAATACGAAATGGGAATTCTTTATTGTGGTATCTGGTCATGCACGTATTCAAGAGAGAAGAATCGACTCTGATGAAATTATAGAATTTGATGTAAATGGAGAGCAGATTCAAGCTGTGCATATGTTACCAGGGTATACACATAACATTATTAATTTATCCCAGACAGAAAATTTAGTAACATTGATGTGGGCAAATGAACAGTTTGATAGTAATCGTCCAGATACCTTTAGTTTAAAGGTCGAGGAATAAAAGGGGAATATATGGAAGAAAGTAAAGTTCAATTTAAAAATGATGGCCGTTTAAAATTGCTGATTATCGTTGGGACACGTCCTGAAATTATTCGATTATCAGCTGTAATCACAAAGTGCAGAAAGTATTTTGATACTATTTTGGCACATACGGGTCAAAATTATGATTACAATCTGAATGGTGTTTTTTTCAAAGATTTAAAGCTAGATAATCCTGAAGTCTATTTGAATGCTGTTGGCGCAGATTTAGGAGAGACTGTTGGCAATATCATCGCTAGGAGTTACCAGTTGATGGTTGATATCAAGCCTGATGCTTTACTTGTTTTAGGTGATACAAATAGTTGTCTTTCTGCAATTGGAGCTAAGAGGTTGCACATTCCAATATTTCACATGGAAGCAGGAAATCGTTGCAAAGATGAGTGCTTGCCTGAAGAAACAAACCGGCGTATCGTTGATATTATTTCAGATGTAAATATGGCTTATTCAGAACATGCTCGTCGTTATTTAGCAGACTGCGGATTACCGAGGGAGAGAACTTATGTTACTGGCTCGCCAATGGCTGAAGTTCTTCGTAATAACCTTAATGAAATTGAAAATAGTGACATTCATAAAAAATTGAATTTAGAAAAAAGAAAGTATATTTTACTGTCTGCACATCGAGAGGAAAATATTGATACTGAAAAAAATTTTGTGTCTTTGTTTAATGCAATTAATAAGATGGCAGAAAAATATGATATGCCAATTTTATATTCGTGTCATCCGCGCTCTCGCAAGCGTCTAGAAAATTCTGGTTTCAATCTTGATAAGCGAATTATTCAACATGAACCACTTGGTTTTCATGACTATAATTGCTTACAGATGAATGCGTTCTGTGTGGTATCTGATAGTGGTACATTACCAGAGGAGTCAAGTTTCTTTACTTCCGTGGGTCACCCATTCCCTGCAGTATGTATCCGTACAAGCACAGAAAGACCTGAAGCGTTAGATAAAGGTGGTTTTACTTTGGCAGGAATAGATGAGAATTCTTTGCTACAAGCAGTTCATACCGCAGTAGAAATGAATTTAAATGGAGATT
>CALISH010000165.1 GCA_938041275.1 uncultured Solobacterium sp. | reverse complement strand
CCCATGTAATTTTAAAGCGGATTTTTCTAAAACCCCAAGTTATTTTACATTAGGAATTTAAAGAACAGTATCAACTCACACCAGCAAAATGGAGAAAGTCCCAAATGAAAAAATGACCGTATATCATCGATATACGGTCTATCTTTTTGATTAAACTAATTCGATATAAGCCATTGGAGCAGCATCGCCACGACGAACACCTGTCTTAACAACACGTGTATAACCGCCCTTACGATCAGCATACTTAGGAGCTACTTCATCAAATAACTTCTTTAATACCGTCTGTCCTGTCTTTTCATCAGCTACAACATTTCTTACGAAAGCAGCAGCCTGACGACGAGCAGCTAAATCACCCTTTTTACCTAAAGTGATTAACTCGTCAACTACAGATCTCATATCTTTAGCTTTAGCTTCTGTTGTTTCTACCTTGCCATACATGATGACAGAAGTAGCTAAGTTTCTCAACATAGCTTTGCGGTGATCAGCATTTCTGCCGAATTTACGATTCCACATAAACGTTCCTCCTGTTAATCAAAGGATTTGAAGCCCAAACCAAGTTCAATGAGCTTATCCTTAACCTCTTTTAATGATTTCTTACCGAGGTTACGGACTCTCATCATTTCATCCTCGGTCTTTTGTGTCAGTTCATCAACTGTCTGAATTCCGGCACGTTTTAAGCAGTTGTAAGAACGTACAGATAAGTCAAGATCTTCAATCATCATCTGTTGTCCCTTGCTTGGCTGCTCTGTATTACCTTCCTTAAGTACTTCATCCATTTGTAGTACTTCATCGTTAATACCAGCAACGATATCTAAGTGATCCATTAAAATCTTAGCTGCCATTGCAATCGCTTTTTGTGGATTGATGGAACCATCAGTCCAAACCTCGAGTGTAACAGCATCATATTTAACATCTTCACCTACACGTGTTGGTTCAACGTTGTAAGCAACTTTTTCAACTGGTGTGTAAATAGAGTCAGTAAATACCGTACCAATTCCTTGAGAGGAACCTTGGTTTAGTTGCTTATTTAAATCAGCACTAATATAACCACGGCCATTCTTAGCCTTTAATTCCATCTCTAATGTTACGTCTTTTTCTAGGTGCGCAATCTCCAAGTCTTTGTTAATAACTTCAACTTGAGCTGGGCAAATAATATCACCAGCAGTGATTGTGCATGGTCCCTTCGCAGAGATCTGTAATGTATAGACCTCATCGTCCTCAATCTTCATGACTAACTGCTTTAATTGCAAGATAATCATGGAAACATCTTCTCTCACACCTGGGATAGATGTAAATTCGTGGTATACGCCATCAACCTTGATGGAGAATACTGCGGCTCCCGGTAGGGATGAAAGCAGGACCCTGCGAAGCGCATTCCCGATTGTTGTACCAAATCCTCTCTCTAATGGAGAAAGAACAAACTTACCATAATTTTCAGATTCTACATATTCCTGTACTTCGAAATCGGCGCGTTCAAATTTTTGCATGCTTCAATCCTCCTGTTCTAATGATTATCCACGCGGTCTCTTTGGCGGACGGCATCCGTTATGAGGGATCGGAGTTACATCATTAATAACGGTAATCTCTAAACCTGCTGTCTGTAAAGAACGAACTGCTGATTCACGACCAGCACCTGGTCCCTTAACATTTACTTCTACGCTCTTCATACCCTGTTGAACAGCTGCTTTACCAGCTGCTTCAGCGCATAACTGTGCAACATAAGGAGTAGACTTACGTGAACCCTTATAACCTAATGCACCAGCTGAGCTCCAAGAAATAACGTTACCTGCTTCATCAGAAATAGTAACGATTGTGTTGTTGAATGTTGAATGAATATGAGCAATACCTTTTGCTACATTGCGGCGGGCCTTCTTCTTACGAATCACAGCGCCTTTTTTCTTTGTGTTAGCTGCCATTATACCCTCCTATTACTTCTTCTTATTAGCGACAGTACGACGTGGACCTTTTCTTGTACGAGCATTTGTACGTGTACGTTGTCCACGAACTGGTAATCCTCTTCTATGACGGATTCCACGGTATGAACCGATTTCCATTAGTCGCTTGATATCTAATGCTCTATCACGGCGGAGGTCACCCTCAGTCTTAATAGCATCAATCTTTTCACGGATTGCAGTTTCCTGTGCATCCGTTAAGTCGTTTGTACGTGTGTTTTCGTCGATTCCACAAGCAGCAAGGATATTCTTAGCTGTTGTAGGGCCGATTCCATAAATGTATGTCAATGATACGCCGATAACTTTGTTACGCGGAATATCGACACCAGCAAAACGTGGCATATTTAGTTATCCTCCCTTTAATTAACCCTGTCTCTGCTTATGCTTAGGGTTTTCACAGATGACCATAACAACGCCCTTGCGCTTGATCACTCTGCACTTATCACAAATTGGTTTTACAGATGGTCTTACTTTCATTTTTATTTGCCTCCTGGACAATTCTACCAAAAACTTTTACTTATGTCTGTAGGTAATTCGCCCACGTGTTAAATCATATGGTGAAATTTCAACGGTGACCCGGTCTCCCGGTAAAATGCGAATGTAGTTCATACGGATTTTACCAGCAACGTGGGCACGGATCTCGTGACCATTTTGAAGCTTCACCAGGAAATTTGCATTTGGAAGTGTTTCTTCCACAATGCCATCAATTTCAATAACGTCCTGTTTGCTCATCTTACTCACTTTCTTTATATGAGTTCTGGAAAGGGAAATCATTCCCTTTCCAACTCAGTATTTTTTAAGCATTCTTCTCAAGAGCTTTTTTAATATCTTCAAATACTTTCTCTGGTTTTTGTGCAGCATCAATATGAGTAACTAGACCCTTTTGATCATAATAGTCAATAACCGGTTTTGTACTTGATTCATAAGCTTCCATACGAACTTTTAACTGTTCAACTGTATCGTCTTTACGCTGTTGAAGTTCACTACCGCAAACATCACATACGCCTTCAACTTTACTTGGATGATTATGAATATGATAAATTGCCCCGCACTTTGGACAGATGCGACGTCCTGTAATTCTTTCTTCAAGAATTTCGAACTTCACCTGTAAGTCGATGACAGCATCAACTTTTTTACCAATCTTCTCAGCAATCTTGTCGAAGACTTCAGCCTGTACTAATGTACGTGGGAAGCCATCTAAGAGATAACCATTTGCACAGTCTGGTTGTTGAATACGATCTTCAACCATTGCATTGATTAAATCATCTGGTACAAGTTTACCTTGATTCATATAGCTTTGAGCCTCAAGGCCTAAAGCTGTGCTGTTACGCACATTCTCTCTTAGCATATCACCAGTAGAGATGTGTACAATATTGTATTCCTTTAGGATTAGGTCAGACATTGTGCCTTTTCCTGCTCCTGCAGGACCCATGATCAGAATATTCATATCTTATTACCTCTTTCCAAACTTATCTCAAGAATCCCTTGTACTGTTTCTGTGTTAACTGACCCTTCAATTGTTTAACAGTTTCCATTGCGACACCGACAACAATGATGATACCAGTTCCACCTACAGCAGTTGCTTGGGATAGTGGAGTAAACATGGTTAGTAAATAAGGAACTACAGCAATTAGTGTCAATCCAATTGCGCCAAGTACTGTAATTCGGTTCAATACCTTATGCAGATATGTCTTTGTCTCATTTCCTGGACGAATACCAGGGATATAAGCACCAGACTTACCAAGGTTTTCAGCAACCTTTTCTGGATCTACCTGCAAGTCAGTATAGAAGAATGTGAACAGGATTGTTAATAATGCATAGAGTCCAAGACCGGTTGGTGTACTCAATGAGAGCCACTGGCTTAGTTTATTATACAGGTCAGTATTAATAAAACTAATAACAATCTGTGGAGCCATCATAATACTCTGTGCAAAAATGACAGGGATTACAGATGCACTATTAATTTTGAGTGGCAAGAATGTAATATCACTACCACTACGTGCTGCGGAACTGTTTGTATACTGGATAGGAATCTTACGAACTGCTGTTTCCATAATAATTACGAATACAACAACCGCTAGATATAGGATGCAATACAACGCAAACTGTAAAATACCATTGAACAATTCACCTTGTGTTGTTCCACCAGCTAGAATCTGATATACCTGCATGAACGCTGCTGGCATATTAGAAACAATACCCGCGAAGATAATAATGGATAAACCATTACCAATACCCTTCATTGAGATACGGTCACCAATCCAGATGAGGAACATGGATCCCGCAGTCATGACGGTCGCAGTATATAAGTAACCTGAAAGATTTGCATTTGTCAGGACTCTATACTGTTTATCGAATCCATATACCAAGGAATATGCTTGAACAAATGCCAATACAACTCCTAAGTATCTAGTAATTCGTTCAATCTTCATTCGACCTGTTTGTCCAGACTTAGTCATTTCCGTTAATGACGGAATAACATCCATGGATAACAGCTGAATGATAATACTTGCTGTGATATATGGTGTGACACCCATCGCAAAGATGGATAGTCTTTCAAGTGCACCACCACCCAGCATATTCATTATGCTGAGTAGTGAGTTATTTGCAAGTGATTGAGCTAGCGTTTCCGTGTTTACACCCGGAACAGGTAGAGCAGCTCCGACGCGATAGATCAGCAGCATTGCTAAAGTAAAGAATATTCTATTGCGAGTTTCCTTATTCTTAAACAAGCTGACGAACGTATGCATCATATTAGAGTACCTCTACTTTTCCGCCTGCTGCTTCAATAGCACTCTGTGCTGTCTTTGAGAACTTCTCAGCCTTAACAGTGAGTTTCTTCTCAAGCTTACCGCAACCAAGTACCTTAACACCATCGAGGTGCTTCTTAACTAGGCCTGCAGCCTTAAGAGCTTCGTAATCAACTGTTACACCATCTTCGAACTTGTTTAAGTCCTCAACGTTAACAATTGCATACTCCTTGCGAGTATAGTTTGTGAAACCTCTCTTAGGCATTCTCTTGAAGAATGGTGTCTGTCCACCTTCAAATCCAATCGCAACACCACCGCCGCTACGAGCATTCTGACCTTTGTTACCCTTTCCGGAAGTCTTACCTGTACCGGAACCTTGGCCACGACCGATTCTCTTTCTGTTAGAACGGGAACCTTCTGTATATGTTAATTCATTTAGTTTCATCAGGACCCTCCTTATCGAATCTCAGCGACTTTCTTATCGCGAGTCTTAGCAATTTCATCTACTGTACGCATACCCTTTAATGCTTCTAATGTTGCGTAAACAACATTGACAGGTGTACGTGAACCGATAACCTTAGAAAGGACATCTGATACACCAGCAAGCTCTAATACGGAACGTACTTCACCACCGGCGATAACACCAGTACCAGGTGCAGCTGGAGCTAAGAATACAGTTGTTGAACTGTGCTTGCTCTTAATTGCATGTGGAACCGTACGGTAGTTATCAACGAGGTTAACGCTGAATACATTCTTTGTAGCTGCTTCTGTAGCCTTCTTGATAGCATCTGGAACTTCGGCTGCTTTACCCATACCGAATCCAATTCTACCCTTCTTATCACCAACAACAACTAGTGCTGCAAAGCGCATTCTACGTCCACCCTTTACAGTCTTGCTGACACGGTTAATGGAGACTACTACTTCTTCGAACTCTTTTGGTTCGCGTTTCTTGAAACTCTTCTTATCGTTCTGCATTTCGTACTCTCCTTCCTTAGAACTTCAAGCCAGCTTCTCTAGCTGCATC
Source organism: uncultured Solobacterium sp. (assembly GCA_938041275.1). Lineage (GTDB taxonomy): Bacteria > Bacillota_I > Bacilli_A > Erysipelotrichales > Erysipelotrichaceae > Bulleidia. Next base: position 9,833 of record CALISH010000165.1, on the reverse strand, counting down.
AGCTAAAGCCTGGACTCTTCCGTGATATACATAACCGCCACGGTCGAAACGTACTGCTTCGATCTTAGCTTCTTTGCACTTGTTAGCGATTGCTGCACCAACCTTCTTAGCTGCTTCAACGTTACCGCCATTCTCAAGCTTTAATTCAAGAGAACTTACAGCACATAAAGTTGTACCTGTTGTATCATCGATTACCTGTGCATAGATGTTTGCATTGGAACGGAATACATTTAGTCTTGGGCACTCAGGAGTACCGTTAACGACCTTACGTACACGCTTATGACGGCGAATACGTTCTGCATTTTTATTTGCTAATTTAATCATTACTTAGTCTCTCCTTTCCCTTACTTCTTGGCAGCTGCAGTCTTACCTTCCTTACGGCGAACAACTTCGTCAACATAACGAATACCCTTTCCACCGTATGGTTCTGGCTTCTTAGTAGCTCTAACTACTGCTGCGAACTGACCAACAATCTGCTTGTCAATACCACTTACGTTAATGGATGCAGGATCTGGTACTTCAACCTTAACATCTGATGGTACTTCAAATTCTACTGGGTGTGAGAAACCAACGTTAAGAGTTAGTTTATTACCTGATAAAGCTGCACGGTAACCAATACCTACAATCTTCATCTTCTTAACAAAGCCTGTGTGAACACCTTCAACCATGGAAGCTAACAAGGCACGAGTTGTACCATGTAACTGCTTTGTATGTTTCTCTTCATTTGGACGCTTAACTGTAGCGATACCTTCGTCCACACTGATCTCCATTAATGGAGAGAACTTCTTAGTCAGTGTTCCCTTAGGGCCTTTTACAGTCACCTCATTACCTGCACCGATAGTAATTTCTACGCCAGCAGGAACGGTAATCGCTTTATTTCCGATACGTGACATTTTTTATTTCCTTTCTCTAATTACCACACGTAGGCGATAACTTCACCGCCGATGTGTAATTTACGTGCTTGTTTGTCTGTCATCATTCCATTTGATGTGGAAATGATAGCAATGCCTAATCCGTTTAATACCTTAGGAATTTCATCACCCTTAGCATAAACGCGAAGACCTGGCTTAGATATTCTCTTGATGCCACTGATTACACGGCCATCTTTGAGAGTAACAACGATCTTCTTTTCAATTCCTTCGCCTGTTACAGCGTAGTTGTCAATGTAACCTTCGCTCTTTAAGATCTTAGCAATTTCAACCTTAACCTTTGAAGCTGGAGCTACGTCAACTGTTGTCATGCGTGCCTGAACTCCATTACGGATTCTTGTAAGCATGTCAGCAATAGGATCTGTCATATTCATCTCGTGCTACCTCCTTACCAGCTTGCCTTCTTAACTCCAGGAATCTGGCCCTTGTAAGCCAATTCACGGAAGCAGATACGGCATAATTTGTACTTTCTTAATACTGAATGTGGACGTCCACATCTCTCGCAACGTGTGTACTCGCGTGTGGAGAACTTAGCAGGACGTGACTGCTTAACTTTTAAACTTGTTTTTGCCATTCTCAGCTCTCCTCTTTCTACTTAGCAAATGGCATGCCCATTCCCTTGAGCAATGCATATGCTTCTTGATTAGATTGCGCAGTTGTTACGATAACGATATCCATACCACGAACCTTATTAACCTTATCGAAGTTGATTTCAGGGAAGATTAACTGTTCCTTAACACCTAATGTATAGTTACCACGGCCATCAAATGCTGTAGCACTTACACCACGGAAGTCACGTACACGTGGAAGAGAAATGTTGAATAACTTATCTAAGAATTCATACATTCTTTCGCCACGTAATGTAACCTTACATCCGATAGGCATATCTTCACGAAGCTTGAAGTTCGCAATGGACTTCTTAGCCTTTGTGATTACTGGCTTTTGACCAGCGATTAATGTTAATTCTTCAACAGCTTCGTCGAGAAGTTTTGAATTAGCAATTGCATCACCAACACCCATGTTGATAACAACCTTAACGATCTTTGGTGCCTGCATTGTACTTGTATAGTTGAATTCCTTCATTAAGGAAGGCTTAACTGTTTCCGTGTACTTTTCTAATAAACGGTTCATTATTTCTTGCCTCCTTTAACTTCTGCTCCGGACTTCTTGTAAACGCGAACTTTCTTACCCTTGTCATCTACCTTGATAGATACGCGGCTAACTGCCTTTGCCTTCTTGTCATAGAGCATTACATTAGAAGCATCGATTGGTGCTTCCTTTTCAACAACGCCACCCTCTGGGTTCTGCTGTGTTGGCTTCAAAGTTTTCTTAACAACATTAACGCCTTCAACGATAACCTTGTTTGTCTTTGGATTAACTGCCTTAACTTCAGCAACTGTTCCCTTGTAGTGACCGCTGATTACCTTGACTGTATCGCCTGTCTTGATTTTCATCGATTCGGCCTCCTTATAACACTTCCGGAGCAAGGGAAACAATCTTCATAAATCCCTTATCACGGAGTTCCTTAGCAACCGGACCGAATATACGTGTTCCGACCGGTGTGTTGTCATCCTTGATGATGACAGCCGCATTGTCGTCAAACTTAATGTAACTGCCGTTTTCGCGACTGATACCGTAAACTGTACGAGCGATTACACACTTAACAACCTGACCTTCCTTAACGGATCCGTTAGGTGAAGCTTTCTTAACTGCACATACAACGATATCACCGATGTTAGCGCGCTTGCGCTTACTGCCGCCTAAACATCTGATAACCAATACTTCTTTGGCACCGGTGTTGTCAGCAACGTTTAATCTGCTTTCATTCTGAATCATATTTTCTCCTCCTGTGCCTTAAAGAATTACTGCTTTTTCAACAATCTTCACTAAGCGGAAATGCTTGTCCTTACTTAATGGTCTTGTTTCCATAACTTCTACAACGTCACCAATACGTGCTTCGTTGTTTTCGTCATGAGCTTTGAAAGTATTGGAATACTTAACACGTCTGCCATATAAAGGATGGCTCTTTGTAGTAGCGATTTCAACGACAATTGTCTTGTCCATCTTATCGGAAACAACTGTTCCGCGAAGGACTTTACGTCTATTTCTTTCTTCCATTTTTAGCCCCTCCTTTATTTAGCCTGCGCACTTGCGCGTTCTGTTAATACTGTCTTAATACGAGCGATAGTCTTCTTGATATCTCTCATTCGAGCAGGATTCTCGAGGTTACCTGTAGCCTGTGCAAAGCGCAGAGTATACAGTTCTTCCTTCAAAGATGTGACTTCCTTCTCGAGTTCTTCATTACTTAGATCTCTGATTTCCTTCACATTCATGATGTTTATTTAGCCTCCTCTGCTGTCTTCTTAGTAAAGCGTGTCTTTACACAGAGCTTGTTAGCTGCAAGACGTAATGCCTCACGAGCAACTTCTTCGCTTACACCAGCAATTTCAAATAGGATTCTTCCCTTTTGAACTACTGCTACCCAATGATCTGGGGAACCTTTACCGGAACCCATACGTACTTCCAAAGGCTTCTTTGTCTTTGCAAGTTGTGGGAATACCTTGATCCAAACCTGACCACCACGGTTCATATAACGTGTCATAGCGATACGCGCAGCTTCCAACTGGTTACTGCTTACATAAGCACCTTCGTCAGCTACTAATCCGTATTCACCAAATGCTAACTTTGTACCAGCCTTTGACTTTCCTTCATAGCTTAAACGGTGAGGTCTTCTGTATTTTGTTCTATTTGGCATTAACATATTTATTCTTGACCTCCTTTAGCTTCTTCTGCTACAGGAGCAGCTTCTACTTGAGCAGGACGTGCAGCGCGATTGCCTGCCGGCTTTCTGTCATTACGGCCACCACGTCTGTTGTTTCTGCGGTCATTTCTTGCTGGACGGCTAGGAGCCTCTGGTTCCTTAACCATTTGTCCTGGAAGAACTTCACCACGGCAGATCCAAACCTTAACGCCTAACTTACCATAAGTTGTAGTTGCTTCTTCAGCAGCGTAGTCAATATCACTTCTGAGTGTATGAAGAGGAACTACACCTCTTGCATAACCTTCCTGACGAGCGATTTCTGCACCGCCTAAACGACCCTTAGCCAATGTCTTGATACCCTTAGCACCAGAGCGCATTGTCTGTTGGATTGCCTTCTTCTGTGCAATACGGAAGGACTGACGTGCTTCCAACTGTTCACAGATACGACGTGCAACAAGACGAGCATCTAAGTCAGGATTTGCTACAGCAATTACGTCAACCTTGACATTCTTGCCACCTGTTAACTTAGATAACTTCTTCTTAAGAACTTCCATCTTATCCTTGTCGCCATCTTTTCCAAGCATAGCACCTGGACGAGCACAACGAACGATAACCTTAACGTCCTTCTTACTTGTACGTTCAATCTCTACGCGAGAGATATATGCGTCCTTTAATTCCTTTTCTAAGAAATTACGAACCTTGACATCTTCGTTCAGAAGATCTCCGAAATCAGCTTTATTTGCGTACCATCTAGAATCCCAGTCACGGATTACGCCGACGCGCATGCCGATTGGGCTAACTTTCTGTCCCATGTTCTGACCTTCCTCCCTTACTTCTCATCCGAAACCACAACTGTGATGTGGCTTGTTCTCTTTAAAATCTGTGCTGCATTACCCTTAGCTCTAGGCATGAAACGCTTGAGGACTACACCTTCATTTGCATAGCAAGCCTTGATATATAGGTTTTCTGCATTTAATTGATTGTTGTTTGTTGCGTTGGCAGCTGCACTCTTTACAACCTTAGCTACTGCTGTAGCTGCGTGGTTAGGAGTGAACTTTAAGATTGCCAATGCTTCTTCAACGCTTCTTCCACGTACCATGTCTAAGACAAGACGAACTTTACGAGGAGTGAAACGAACTGTCTTTGCTGTTGCTCTTACATCCATGTTATTTTTCCTCCTTACGCCTTCTTGTCGTCGCCATGACCGCCGAACTTACGTGTTGGCACGAATTCACCAAGCTTGTGTCCAACCATGTCTTCTGTTACATAAACTGGAACGTGTTCCTTACCGTTATGAACAGCGAATGTGTGCTCAACGAAGCTAGGGAAAATCGTTGAACGGCGAGACCATGTCTTAATTACTTCATTTTTATGTGCTTCATTCTGTGCTTCAACCTTCTTTAATAAGCTAGCGTCACAGAATGGGCCTTTTTTCAAACTTCTTGACATTTTTTATGTTCTCCTTTCAACTATTTTCCATTACGTCTTCTGACGATGTACTGGTTACTCTTATTCTTTGGCTTGCGAGTCTTAACACCCATAGCCTTCTTACCCCATGGTGTCATAGGTGACTTACGTCCAACAGGTGCTCTACCTTCACCACCACCGTGTGGGTGATCAACTGGGTTCATCGCAGAACCACGTACTGTAGGACGGATACCCATCCATCTAGAACGGCCAGCTTTACCTAAGTTGATTAAGTTATAATCACCGTTACCAACTGAACCAACTGTTGCACGGCAGTTGCTATGAACACGGCGAACTTCACCAGATGATAAACGGAGAGTTACGAAGCTTCCTTCAGAACCAAGGATCTGAGCAGAACATCCAGCAGCACGTGCCATCTGTCCACCCTTACCAGCTGTAAGTTCAATGTTGTGAACTACAGTTCCGTCAGGAATGTTCTTCAATTCCATTGCGTTACCAATCTTGATATCCACTGCTTCACCAGAGATGACTGTGTCACCAACGTGTAAGTCAGCTGGGCAGATGATATAACGCTTTTCACCATCTAAATAGTGTAATAATGCGATGTTTGCATTTCTGTTTGGATCATATTCGATTCCAGCAACTTTAGCAGGAACATTGTCCTTGTTTCTTCTGAAGTCGATAATTCTGTACTTTTGCTTAACGCCTCCACCCTGATGACGAGTAGTAATGCGTCCTGTGTTGTTGCGTCCACCCTTTTTGTTTAGTGGAGCAAGCAAGCTCTTCTCTGGAGTTGACTTTGTAATACGGTCATTACTCAGAGTGGACATATTTCTACGTCCGGCACTGGTAGGCTTGTATTTTACGATTGCCATTTTCTTTTACTTTCCTTTCGCAATTTTCCGGAGATAGCGAATTCCTCCGATAGTTAATTCTCTTATTTCTCGCTATTGAAGATATCGATTGAAGCACCCTCAGGTAATGTAACAATTGCCTTCTTATAAGCAGATGTTGTACCTTCGTAGCGGCCCATTCTCTTCTTCTTAGGATGAATGTTAACGATGTTAACGCCTTCTACTTTAATGTTGTAGATTTCCTTGATTGCCTGAGCAACAGAAACTTTGTTTGCGTTCTTAGCAACTTCAAACGTTACCTTGTTGAAGCTGTCTTGAAGCTTCATTGTCTTTTCTGTTACGAGTGGTCTAACGATAATGTCACGTGCGCTCATTATGCAAATACCTCCCCAGCCTTTTCAGCAGCCTTTTCTGTGAAGACTACCTTATCAGCATTTACAATGTCATAAACATTTAAGCTTGACACTGTTACAACTAATGCATTTGGAATATTTCTCATTGAAACGTATGCATTGTCGAAGTCCTCATCAGCTTCAGCCACAAATAATGTCTTGCGGTCGAATCCGAAAGCATTCATTAAAGCTACAGCCTTCTTTGTCTTGATCTCATCGAATGATAAGTTTTCAAGAACAGTTAATGAACTTTCCTGAAGTTTTTCACTCAATGCAGAACGTAAAGCCAATTGGCGAACCTTACGGTTTAGCTTGAAATCATACTTACGAGGTTGTGGTCCAAATGCGATACCACCGTGTCTCCACTGTGTAGCGCGTGTAGAACCCTGACGAGCACGACCAGTACCCTTTTGACGGAATGGCTTCTTACCTGTTCCGGATACTTCAGCTCTAGTTAATGTAGCGTGTGTTCCCTGTCTTAAACCAGCCTGGTAGACGAGGATCGCATCATACATTGCTTGCTGATTTGGTTCGATGCCAAATACAGCATCAGATAGCTCGATGGACTTAACAGCCTTAGCTTCCTGATTGAATACATCAATTTTAGCCATTGATCAAATCCTCTACTTTCCTTCAGCTTCTGTAGCTACAGGTTCTGCAGCTAATTCAGCTTCGATTGTTTCAGAAACTTTTTCTAGTTCCTCTGCAACAGAAACGCCTTCATAAGAAATTAATTCAGGAACTGCAACTTCTTTAACTGGCTTAACTGTTGTCTTGATAACAACCAATCCCTTACGTGGTCCTGGAACATTGCCTTTAACAAGGATGTATCCTTCTTCAGCGTCAACCTTAACGATTGTTAAGTTCTGATTAGTTGTTGTGTAAACACCTTCTTGACCAGGCATTACCGTACCCTTGTTAACTACGCCGTTGTTACGACCGTTAGTAGCAAGAGAACCGATATGTCTGTGGTGGCCTGAACCATGTGACATTGGTCCACGGGAAGCATTGTTACGAACGATAGTTCCGCTGTAACCCTTACCCTTACTTGTTCCCTGTACGTCTACGACGTCACCAGCCTTGAACAAGTCAGCCTTAACTTCAGCACCTACTTCAAGGTTCATCATTTCATCAGCTCTGAGTTCCTTGATGTAATGCTTAGGAGCTGTATTAGCTTTCTTAGCATGTCCGATAGCAGGCTTGTTGGAACGTTGTTCCTTAACGTCCTCATAGCCTAGCTGAACTGCTTCATAGCCATCAACTTCCTTTGTTTTCTTTTGTAGTACAACGTTCGGTTTTACATCGATCACTGTTACAGGAATCAGAGTTCCTTCGATCGTGAATACCTGGGTCATACCAAGCTTACGTCCTAAAATACCCTTCATTTGTATTTACCTCTGTTCCTTTCTACAACTTGATTTCGATATCAACTCCAGAAGGCAAATCCAATCTGCTTAATGCATCGATTGTCTCTGCGGATGGGCCGATAATTTCGATCAATCTCTTGTGTGTACGGATTTCGAATTGCTCACGAGCATCCTTGTACTTGTGGACAGCGCGAAGTACTGTAATCACTTCACGCTCAGTAGGCAGCGGAACAGGTCCGACGATCTTCTTTGCGCCGTGGCTTGTAGCTGTCTTAACGATCTTTTCGCTAGCAGCGTCTAAGCTTCTGTTCTCGTAAGCCTTCAGACGAATTCTTACTGAGTTCTTTGCCATGAATTTTTCCTCCTTATATTCACTCCGCCATCTTGCAGCGGATCGCTCCGTGGAAGTTCCCTGGTTATCACACCATACTGTGACAACGCACATCGGCGTGCCAGCAATCTTCCACATCTACACGAGTGCTTCAATATAATAACACTACTAAAACCCTTTTGCAATCACTTTTTTTGATATTTTTATACATTTTATTTCGTGATGATTTTTGAAGGTTTTCGAACAAAAATATGTTTGTTTTTATATGAAAGCAGTTGCATTTCATTTTTATTTTATCGGTATATCTGAACAATTTTTGCTTAATATATATAATTTTGCTTAATATATATAATATTGTTAGAAAAAAAGCCCTAATCGGGCGTTGTTTTGACATATATTTTCGATAATTTACCGGTTCCATTCTGTATTTACCAGGAACATATCACGAATTTCATCATAGTTGCTAACTTGTTTTACTTCATACAAGGAAATACCTCGGTGCTCATAACAATACCAAATCGGCATCATACCAGCACGTACTGCACCTACGATATCAGTCGCAAAAGTATCTCCAATAAACGCAATCTCTTCGCACTTCAATCCTAGATCTCTAGCTGCTTTTTCATAAATGGACGCGTCTGGCTTATGAACTCCAAAAGCACCACTGATAATTACAGTATCAAAGTATTTTCGCATATCAAGATAATCGATTTTCACAGCTTGCGATTTTTCATCGCCGTTTGTAATGATACCAATTTTATATTTCTTTTTTAGTTCAGCCAAAACTTCATAAGAGTGTGGCATTTCAACTTGAAATTCATGGAATGTCGTATACCATTTCTCCTTCCAAGCCTCCACATCCAAATCAGGTACATAATGCTTTTTTAACATCTCTAGAACATGTGCTTTATTAATCGTTCCGTATTCATCCCACAACATACAGTGCTGTACAATTCCTTCAAACTCTATATCATGCACATCCATGTCCGGTAACAACCCATGAACCATCCAACGATACATAAAGTACGCTGACTCAATACGGTTGCTAAGTGTACCATCAAAATCAAATAATATTCCCTTAATCATCTTATTTCCCTTTCAAGCGCAGCTGAAGAATTGTAATATCATCGGTTGTTAAAGAACGGTTCTTTTGTATGTATTCTTCAAAAATAGAACTATCAATATCGTTCCCACTCTTCATCATAGCCTTATCCTGTAATACAGTAGACATTCCATCACTATAGAGATAAATACTCTTGATATCTTTACCGGTAACACTACCACACTTTCCATGCATACATCCAATACCATCTAGTGATCCAATCCAGTATCCTTCTGGGTGGCTTTCATTATTTAATAACATCCTTGTTTCACGATGTAATGCCAACTTATTTTTAACTTTCTTTTGATTTCGTTTGTTGATTCTATCAAAATAATCGTCCCGATAAACTTTATCATGCATGTATATTTCACAATCGCCTAATCCATACCATTCGACAGTCTTTTTATTTGTTCTAACAATGACCACCGCAAAAGAAGGAAGTTTATATTTTTCAATTGAATCATATCCAGGAATCATCTTACGATATTCTTTTTCAACCGATTTGCATGCATGAAATAAGATATCCGCTAATGAATCTTCATCACATGCAAATTTCTTAAGCGTATCCGATATCTTTCTTACGGTTTTCTGTACATCATTTCCACCAAGAAAATCATCGCCAAAAAGTGGTGTTGCTCCATCAATCACCCATACCATATTCCCTTGCCA
>CALISH010000164.1 GCA_938041275.1 uncultured Solobacterium sp. | reverse complement strand
AAGACGAATACTTCCTTCGGGCAAATAGAATCGAGATACCGGCTTCTATAACAGCAACACCTTTCTATTTGAAAATGGGTTATACATTTAAGGGAGATATTACTGAACCGGATGAAGAGATGTTAATAAGATTAGAAAAGTATCGATAAATTTTAATGAATAATAATATGTGAAGAAAAATCAAGCAATGGCAAAATTATCAAAAATGCCGATGGAAAGCGAGATTTTTCTTCTTTTTTTATATTTTTTATCTTGTATAATAATAACAAAGTGGTAGAATAGTGGTATGAAATGGAGCAAAGTGGGGGAATATTCAGATGGTGATGTTCACAGGTGAATACAGACACAATCTAGATCCGAAAAACAGACTGATTATTCCGTCGAAATACAGAGACCAGTTAACAACAAAGATTTACGTAACTGAGTGGATGGATGGATGCTTAGCTGCATTTGCGGAAAATGAATGGAACGAGTTGGTGTCAAAGCTAAATAAGTTACCAATCACAAATAAAAAAGCCCGTGCTTTCGTACGTAGTATTTTAGGAAAGTCGGATGAATGTGGTGTGGATAATCAAGGCAGAATCTTATTACCTCAATTTCAAATCTCTGATAGAGGATTTGAAAAGGCCTGTGTCATCGTAGGCGCTTCTGATCACTTTGAAATTTGGCCAGAGAAAGTATTTGAACAATACAACGAAGAATCTATGGGTGAATTAGAAGACTTTGCAGAAGACTTAACGGAGTTATTACAAGCATGAGGCACACATCAGTCTTATTAAAAGAAACAGTAGATTCACTCAATGTAAAAGAAGACGGCATCTATGTGGATGGAACATTGGGACGCGGTGGACATTCTGGTTATCTCATTTCCAAATTAAAGAGTGGTCATCTATACGCATTTGATAAAGATAGTCAAGCGATTGCGGAATCTACAGAGAACTTGAAAGATGTGTTGTCTTATATCACGATGATTCACAATGACTTTCGATCTATGAAGGAAGAACTTGCAAAAAGAGGGATTTATGAAGTGAATGGAATCATGATGGACTTAGGAGTTAGCTCTCCGCAGTTTGATGATCCAACGAGAGGATTTAGTTATCGATATGATGCACGTTTAGATATGCGTATGAATCAAGAGCAAGAATTAGATGCATATCAAATCGTGAATACATATTCCTTCGAAGAACTCTGCCGTATCTTACGCGAGTATGGAGAAGAAAAATTTACAAAGTCAATTGCAAGAGCAATTGAAAAGCAACGAGCAATCCAACCAATTGAGACGACATTTCAATTGGTGGATGTAATCAAGTCAGCATTACCTGACAAGGTGTTGCGTCAAAAAGGGCATCCTGCAAAACAAACATTCCAAGCATTACGTATTGAAGTAAACGATGAACTTGGAGCACTACAAAAAGGATTGGAAGAAGCGCTGAGCATATTAAAGCCAAATGGTAGATGTGCAATTATCACATTCCATTCCTTGGAAGACCGGATGGTCAAAAATGTATTCAAAGAATATTCATCAGCACCCTACATTGACCCGCGTATTCCAATTAAGGCATCAGATATCAAACAAGCCGATTATAACTTAATCACAAAAAAGCCAATCACAGCTACTGATGAGGAGTTAGACGAGAATCATCGCTCTCACAGTGCAAAGCTACGTGTAATAGAGAAAAAAGGAGAATAAGGATATGGCCAAGATTGTTAAAAGAAAAAAACGGAAAAAAAATACAGCTTTTTTAAATTTTTCTATATGGATGTTCATGATTTCTGCTACACTTTACTTGGCTAGTTCCATATTCTTAAGAACTTACAACAATGCCTTAAGTGCTCAGACACAACAAATGGAAGCTGATATCGTAACATTAGGTACGCAGAATGATGCACTAAAGGTAGAAATCTTGAACTTAGGATCAAATAACCGCGTTGATGAAATTGCGGCAAGCAACGGTCTAAGTAAGAAACAGGAGAATATTGTCACTATCACAGGTGGATCTAGCAAGACAACTGGAGATTAGAATGGCAAAAAGAAAGAAATACCGTAACGAAGTACGCCGAATATTGATTGTGACATTAGCAGCAATGATGCTGATTGCTTCTAATGTTTTTTTCGTAACCATTGGGAAGGTACATTTACGTTCCGGAACAGATTTGAGTATTTATGCAGATTCTGCCAATACGGTTACAGACACTACATTAGCGTTACGTGGGTTTATATATGATAGAAATGGTCAGGTGATTGCACAGGATAATCGTACATACGATATCGTTTGTGTTTTATCTTCTGCTCGTCAATCCGTTGAAGGCCAGATTGCATATGTTAAAGATAAAGAGGGTACCGCAAAGGTTCTATCAGAGATATTGAGAATTGATTATGACAAAATTATGGGATACCTTTCTCAAGATATCTATCAAACAGAGTTAGGCATTGGTGGTCGTCGTTTATCACAAGCAACCAAGGAACTCATTGAATCTTATAAATTACCGGGTGTTGAGTTTACTGATTCCATTAAGCGTATCTATCCAAATGGGCAATTCGCATCGAACTTAATTGGTTATGCACAACAAGATGATCATGGTATTACAACTGGCCAGATGGGATTAGAGCTTTACCTAAACTCTTATCTATCTGGTACAAATGGTACACGTACATACCAGACAGACAAAGATGGTTATCGTTTACCTGGAATGAAGGATGAAGTGGTCAGTGCTGTAAATGGTGATGACGTTTATCTAACACTAGATACCTCCATTCAGCAGACGCTCGAACAATCCATGAGTATGACACAAAGTCAATTTGGTGCAGATAATGTTTGGGGTGGTGTCATGGAGATTAAGACTGGTAAGATCTTAGCTTGGGGTCAATCTAATTCCTTCGACCCAAATATTCGGGAGATTACAGATTATACAAATACAGGTGCACAGCTTCCTTATGAACCAGGTTCTACTTTAAAGACATTTACTTGGGCTGCAGCTATCAATGAAGGTAAGTACAATGGCTCCGAATTAACAAATGGTAATTCTTACTGCTATGGAACAGATAGCCAGAACAATCCAATTCGCGCATCGGCAGATAATAGCTTAGGCTGTGTTTACAATGCATATCATTATCAATACGGTTCTGTTGATTTTGACACAGGTCTTATCTACTCGCTAAACTCTGTAGCAGGTACCGTTCAAAATGAAGTGATAACGCCAGATACTAACCTAGAGTATTTAAGAAAGTTTGGTTTCTTCAAAGATGTGGATACAGATGGTTTACCAGAAGCAACTGGAACATTAAACTTTACCTATCCATCGGATAAGCTTTCCTTATCCTTTGGCCAGGGCTCTACGGTTACAATGTTACAGTTGATGCAGGCGTATAGTGCTGTATTCTCTGATGGTACAATGGTAAAACCATATTTCGTGGATTCTATTCGTGATGGATATGACAATTCGAAATATATCTATAAAGCAAATAAGACTGTAGTAGGCCATCCAATTACAAGTGATACCGCAAAACAGTTGCAGAGTATTCTCTATCGTGTTGTAAATGATGATAAGGGTACAGGTCGTGGCTATCGTATCCCAGAATGTAAAGTCATGGGCAAGACAGGTACAACTGAATTAGCGGTTGATGGTAGTTATCAATCTGGTAAGTATATCTATTCCTTTATGGGTGCCTTACCTGCAGATAACCCGCAGATTCTGGTTTACTATGCATTCCAAATTGATTCAAGTGCACCAGTTAACCAACAACCACAGGTAAACTTACTACGTCGTATTGCGATGCAATATGGCTTTGCGGAGCAGGTAGCTGAGACACCAGAAAATACAGCAGAAACTGTTTCTGTATATGAGATGCCATCCCTCATCAACCATAGTTTAAGTTATGTACAAAATACTCTTTCTTCGTATGGAACAGAACTGTATAACTTAGGTGATGGAAATACTGTTATTCGTCAATATCCACAAGCTGGTCATTCAGTAACGACTGGACAAAAGGTATTCTTAGTTACCAATGCCAATACGATTTACATTCCGAATATGCTCGGATGGAGTAGACAAGATGTGGCTGGATTCTGGCAAGCAACAGGATTGGATGTTACCATCACAGGTGATGAAACATCTGTTGTAACTTCACAAGATATACCGCCAGGTTCATACATTGAAAAGGGAACAGCTATATCGATCCACTTTGGTGGGTAGTCAGGAGTAAATATGTCAATATTTCAAATGAGCTTATATTTCGTACTAAGTCTTAGTATTGTACTAGTAACGATGCCATTTTTGATTCAATATCTCAAAAAGCTAAGCTTCAAGCAAACTGTTAGTGAATATGCATTGGAGGATGATAAGAAAAAGGCAGGAACACCTATCATGGGTGGTATCTTGTTTATCGTTGTTCCGGTTGTATTAACTTTGATATTTGTAAAAGGGATTTTCCAAGATTTGGACACGCTAATTGTATTGCTGGCGTTTATGGGGTATGGCTTGATCGGTTTTGTGGATGATTTCTTGATTGCAGTACTCAAAAATAATCAAGGCTTAAAACCGCTTCATAAGTTTTTGATGCAGGTACTATTAGCGGTGGTATTCTTCATGTTATATCGCTCTCATGCGTCTTTAGAAATTACACTTCCAATCACTCGTATTGTATTACCGCTAGGTATCGCATATTTCTTCTTGGTACTATTTATGTTTGCTGGTTCAAGCAATGCAGTGAATCTAACGGATGGTATGGATGGATTATCCTCTGGTGTTAGTATTATCGCTTTAATACCATATCTAGTCATTACACTAAAACAAGAGAAGATTGGCTTAGCTATCTTTGTAGTATGTTTGATTGGTGCTTTACTTGGATATCTTTACTATAATAAAAAACCAGCACGTGTATTTATGGGTGATACAGGATCATTGGCCTTAGGTGGTGTATTAGCGGCTTTGGCGATGATTACCAAAACAGAATTATTACTAATTTTGATTGCGGGTGTACCGGTGATTGAAACACTTTGCGTAATGATTCAAATTGGTTCTGTAAAGATGAGACATAAGAAGGTATTCCCATATACACCAATTCATTATGCATTCCGCATTAAGGGTATGCCTGAAGTTAGTATCGTACGTATGTTCTGGCTTGTAGAGGCAATTCTAGCAGGAATTGGACTACTCATTGGAATATGTTAATCCTAGATGAAAATTCTAGGTTTTTTTGTTTTGTTTTGGTAGATTGAAAACAGAGTATAATATTGGTGAGTATTATCATTTTGGAGTATGGTTATCGAAAGATGTTTTTGGTATAATAACTAAGTTGTTAGGAGGAAGGCATGTCACAAAGTACTTTTGATGTGAATCATCGATTAGTGGAACTAACGATGGT
Source organism: uncultured Solobacterium sp. (assembly GCA_938041275.1). Lineage (GTDB taxonomy): Bacteria > Bacillota_I > Bacilli_A > Erysipelotrichales > Erysipelotrichaceae > Bulleidia. The sequence continues at coordinate 17,291 of CALISH010000164.1, read as the reverse complement.
TCTTAAATTGCAAAAATTACAAAAAGAAGATTTGCCTACTCTTACATATGGGAATCTTGAGGATTATCTGAATCATTTATGGCGCAATAAATCACCGCGAACGCTCAATCAAGCTGTTGATGTTGTGTGGAACGTTGCTGCAAATGATGTTGTACGCTTCTTATCAACACAAGCTGTTATTGATGGTGCGAAGAAAAACCTTGAAGATTTTGCGGATGTCATTGGAGGGAATTAACTTATGGCAAAAAATACTACAAAGAAAAGTAAGTTAGCCGTATTTGTGTTAATTGTTCTATTGTTAGGTACTTTAATCGGTACAACAATACGTTCAATTATCTCTAGTTTAAATTTAGGCTTAGACTTACGCGGCGGTTTTGAAATCTTATATCAGGTAGAACCGTTAAATGAAGGTGCTACAGTTGATATGTCTGCTGTGATTAACAGTATTTCAAAGCGTATCAACGTATTAGGTGTTAGTGAACCACAGATTACTGTCGAAGGTAATAACCGTGTTCGTGTACAGATTGCAGGTGCGAAAGATCTTGAAACTGCACGTGAATTAATTGGTACAACAGCGAATCTAACATTCCGAGATGTAGATAATAATGAATTAGCTGATTCATCTATCTTACAAGAAGGTGGAGCATCTCTTGCTTATAAAGATGGCGAACCTATCGTATCCTTAAAAATTGCGGATAAAGAGAAGTTTGCGGCAATGACGAAGGCAATTGCGAAAAAGGGCAAAGGTGCTAATGTAATGATCGTATGGCTCGATTGGCAGGATGGCGATACATACGCTGCCGAAGCTGCGAAGGCGAAGAATGGTGAAGAGCCTAAGTATATTTCGGCTGCTTCTGTACAATCAGAAATCAATGGCGACTGCATTATCTCTGGTAATTTTACAGAGGACTCCGCAAGAACGCTAGCAAATCTCATCAATTCTGGTTCCTTACCAGTCAAGTTAACAGAGCTTTCTAGTAACGTTGTGTCTGCTTCTTATGGTGCAGATGCTTTACAGGTAACAGCACTTGCTGGTGTTATCGGTGTTGCGATTGTTATGGTTGTTATGATCTTCGTATATCGTTTACCTGGTTTGATTTCATCTATCATGCTTGCATTCTATGTATGGGCTGTATTTGGAATCTACTCCTTAATGGGCGCTGTATTTACATTATCCGGTATCGGTGCGCTTGTATTAGGTGTTGGTATGACTGTCGATGCAAATATCATCAACTATGAGCGTATTCGTCAAGAACTATACAAAGGCAGAAGTGTTCGTGCCGCAGTTGCGGAGGGTGGTAAGCTATCCTTTGCGGCAATCTTTGATGCACAGTTTACAACACTATTAGCTGCGTTAATTATGTATATCTGGGGAACAGGTACAGTTAAGGGCTTTGCAACTATGTTGATTATCACTGTCGTGATGACATTGCTTCTTAACGTAGGTTTCTCTAAGTGGTTATTGAGCCTCATCGTTGACTCTGGCATTTGCGATGGCAAGCCAGGATTATTCGCTGTTAAGAAGAATCAAATTCCTGATGTATCTAAGGGTGAAAAACAATTCTACACAGGTGCATTCAAGTTTGATTACATGGGTAAAGCAAAGTATGCGGTAGCTGCTAGTGTTTCTATTATCGTATTATCTCTAGCATTAAGTTTCTTTAACTTAGCTAAGGGGAATGGTTTCTTAAACTTAGGTATCGACTTTGCATCTGGTACAAAGTTAACAGTTACTTCTGAGCAGGTTGTAAATGTTTCTGATGTTGAAGCAGAAATGGAAACATTAGGCTATAAGGGCTTTAGTTATCAGAGTGCCGGTGAACATACTGTTTACGCCACAACAAAGGCGTCTTTAGATAAAGAGCAGTTAACAACGATCAAATCTGCTTTTGAGAAGAAGTATGGTGTTGAACCTGGTGATAACATTGTTACTCCAGTGGTAGGTTCTGAACTTGTAAGAAGTGCAGTGATCTTAACAGTTGTAGCGTGGATTGCAATGCTAGCATACATCACATTCCGTTATGAGTTTGACTATGCGTTTGGTTGCTTGGTTGCACTTGTACATGACGTATTAATTGTAACTGCAGTGTTTGGCATCTTACGACTAGAAGTAAATATTGAATTGATTTCTGTATTACTCACAATCATAGGTTACTCAATCAATAACTCGATTATTGTATTTGACCGTGTACGTGAAGAAGTAAATCTACGTAATCGTATTGAACCTACAGAATATCGTTCTATCGCTAATGAAGCGATTGATGAAGCCATTAAGATGTCCTTGATGTCATCACTTACAACAATTATTCCTGTAATCCTCTTACTCATCATGGGTAGTAGTTCCATCTTTACATTTGTATTTGCGATGTTGATCGGATTAATTGCTGGTACAAGTTCATCAGTATTTGTTGCGGCTTATATATGGTGCTTGATTCGTGAGAAGTCTAAGCCAAAGCAGAAGATTACAAAACAAAAGAAAGATAAGAAAGTTAAGAAAGAACTTCTTGATGAATATACCATTTCTGGTATTAACGCTTAATGAACAATAAGCAGCGGGTATACCGCTGCTTTGATATTTTAGGAGAATGTATGTTAGATATAAAAGCTGTCTTGTTTGATTGTGATGGTTTGATGTTTGAAACAGAGCTTATCTCACAACAAATATGGAAAGATGAAGCCATGAAATTAGGATTTACTTTACCGGAAGATTTTTTCATCAATATTACTGGTTCTGGAGGAGAAGCACTCAACCGTTATCTTTCATCTATCCCGAATGGAATGCACTTGTTTGAGGTGATGAAGAAAAAGAGATTTGATATTTCTTTTTGGTCATCGATTCAGAAAGATTGTTTGAATAAGAAAGGGTTAATTACACTATTTCAGTGGCTTAAACAAAATGGCTATCGTATTGGTATTTGTTCCAGTAGTTATCGCACATATGTGGAAGCGTTATTGTCGACGGTATCTACGCCATTAGAGTATGATGCCATTGTTGGAGGCGATATGGTAACATACGCAAAACCAGACCCTGAAATATTCTTGGTTGGTGCTAAAATATTATCTGTACAACCATCAGAGTGCCTTGTTCTAGAAGATTCTAAACAAGGGATTATCGCCGCAAGAAGAGCAGGGATGCATTCTTGTTTTATCGAAGATACCATTCAACCAGATCAGAGTATGAAAGAAATGATTGAATATCAAGCCGAAAATTTAGAAGAAGTGATACAACTTCTTCGTCAATAAGTAAGGAGGATTGTATGAGCCTACAAGCTTGGAAAAATGAATTTGCCAATAAAAATGTCGTGATATGGGGGTATGGACGTGAAGGACAAGCCACTTATCGTTTGATTCGCCGTTTACTTCCTGAGCAGGAATTAACAATCGTAGAATCAAAACCAGGACCATCCTTAGAAAAGGCAAAGGCTGATACTGTTCATACAATCTGCACGTGTGAAGCAGATGTGAATTTGAATAGCTTTGACTTGATTCTCAAATCACCTGGTATTGTGATTCCTGATTCAATTGATGTTCGTAAGATAACAGGGGAAGCAGAGTTGTTTATCAAACACTATCGTGACCATATTGTTGGTATTACGGGCACAAAGGGAAAATCCACCACAACATCACTCGTGGCTGCACTATTAAAGGAAAAGTATCAGGTATGCTTGGTGGGTAATATTGGTATTCCTTGTTTTGAGGCGATTGATGAGATGGAAGATGGTGCATACGCTGCATTAGAGTTATCGTGTCATCAGCTAGAAATTTGTCGCTATTCACCAAAATACGCTGTCTTTTTAAATCTATACGAAGAACACTTGGATCACTATGGAACGATGGAAAAGTATGGACTTGCGAAATCTCATATTTTTACAAATCAAATACAAGGCGATACGATCATCATGCATGAAGAGATGAAAGACTTCATCAAGTTATCGTTAAATACACCATATCTAATTGGTAAAGACATTACAGCCCATGGAACGACGCTATACATTCCAAGACATGAACTTGACGCATCTAGCGCGAGGTTAATTGGTGAACATAACTATCGTAATCTTGCGGTTGCCTACTTTATCGCAAACAAATTAGGTGTTAGTGATAAAAGTGTTATGAAGGCAATTGCTAGTTTTAGACCGCTAGCACATCGCTTAGAAGACTTAGGAGAGTATAAAGAAATTCGTTTTATCAATGACTCTATTTCCACAATTGGGCAATCCTGTATTCAGGCATTAGAATCGATTGAGAACGTCGATACTGTACTTGTGGGTGGAATGGATCGTGGTATTGAATATGATGAAGTAGAAGACTACTTCCATGCACGCAAGGATGTACAGGTCATCTTTATGTATGCGACTGGGAAACGCATTTATTCTGAAATGGAACAGAAGGGTTTACTAAGACCAGGACTACATCAAGTAGAAGATCTTGAAGAAGCTGTTAGACTTGCAAAGAAACTGACAAGACCTCATCATGCATGTGTCTTATCTCCAGCCGCAAGTTCTTATGATCACTTCAAGAACTTTGAACATCGTGGAGATGTATTTAGAAAGTTGGCTTTTGAAGAATGAAGTATAACGTAATTGATGTAGACGCTTCTGCTCTACAAGAAAAATATAAGATTGGTCTTTTGAGTGCGAAACTTTTGAAGGCTTCTCATTTAGATGATGAAGAAATTCATGAGTTATTCGAAACAGATACTGCACTTACAACCAGTAAGGCTGCGTGTATTCAAAGATGTTGTAAACGTTTATTACAGGCAAGGGATAATAATGAAAAAGTCATGATTGCCGGAGATTATGATGCGGATGGTATCTGTTCGACGACAATCATGAAGATGACCTTGATGAAGCTAAAGATTGAACATGGCTATTACATACCAGATCGCATGAAAGAAGGCTATGGCTTATCTGCACATACAGTTGAGCTAGCACATCAAAAAGGATATAGCCTAATTATTACCGTCGATAACGGTGTCAAAGCCCATGCGGCAATTCAAAAAGCCAATGAACTTGGTGTAGATATTATTATCACAGATCATCACCAGATTGATGAAGAGATAGAAACACCATATGTTGTACATCCTAACTATATGGAAAGTGAATTTTGCTATCTTTCTGGTGCAGGTGTTGCTTTACAGATTGCACGCAACCTGATTGGCGAAAATGATATCCAAACAGCCTTTGCGTGTGTTGCGGCAATCGCAGATGTGATGCCTCTATGGAAAGAGACAAGACGTATCGTAAAGCGTGGACTAGCTGTATTAAAACAGGGGAGACCGCGCAGTTTGATCAGTCTTCTAAATCCAGGTAGTGGTATTGATATGACTTCCATTTCATTTTCTATCGTTCCAAAGCTCAATAGCCTAGGACGTATGAGCGATCTTGCGAATGTGAATACAATGATTCCATTCTTACTTTCAAACAATGAAGAACAGATTGCACACTATGCAATACAAGTAAATCAAATCAATGAGAAGAGAAAAGAAATCAGTTCTTCGATTAGTGAGATGGCAATCAATATGATTGCGGATGAGAAGTTTCCTATCCTATATCAAGAAGATTTCCACGAAGGAGTATGTGGTCTAGTTGCAGGACGCATTGTTTCACAGTTACATCGTCCAGTGCTTGTCATGGCGAAAAGCCATAATACAATCAAGGGCAGTGGCAGAAGTGTATCGGGGTTTAATCTCTTTGATTTCTTTAAGGATTTTGAAAACCTTGCGGCCTTTGGTGGGCATGAACAAGCAGTTGGTATTTCAGTGCCGATTGAGAAGTTTGAAGAATTCTATCAACAAGCACAAGAGAAGATGGCGAATGCGGGTTATGAATATATAGAACTGGTTCAGGATGCGATTCGTATTGATGCAGAGGATATTCATTTTAACAACATCATTGATATCGATTGTTTTACACCATATCCAAAAGAAATGATTGAGCCTAACTTTGCGCTTGAGAATATGAATGTTGTAGAGCGTAAAGAAACTGCGAAGATGGTGAAATACCTAATCGCAAATAGTAGTGGAGGCTTTGAAGCAGTACTGTATAAGAGCAGAAATATTGCAGCTCCAATTTTACCAAAGCGTTTGATTGGAAAACTATCCATTCATAGATGGCGGAATCGTACAACCTGTCAAATGATACTCGAAGATATTGTCTGAATCTGCTATACTAAAGGATGCATATTACAAAAATTATTTTATCCGCACAGGAGGGGATTTATCATGGCATTAAAGATTGAAGACTACATTGCGTCTGTAAGGGATTTTCCAATCAAAGGAATTCTTTTTAGAGACATTACACCGATTCTAGAAAACGCAGAAGCGTTTAGAGAAGTAACGAATCGTTTATGTAAATACGCAAAGAGCGTTAAAGCAGATATGATTGTTGGTCCTGAAAGTAGAGGATTTATTTTTGGCTGTCCAGTCGCAGTTCAACTAGGACTGGGTTTTGTGCCTGTTCGCAAGCCAGGTAAGCTTCCTCGTGAGACAATTAGCTGTAAATATGAATTAGAATATGGTTCTAATGAAGTGCACATGCACAAAGACGCAATTAAGCCAGGACAGCGTGTTGTTATCATTGACGACTTATTAGCGACTGGTGGAACAGCGAAGGCTACTGCGAAGATGATTGAACAATTAGGTGGTGTCGTAGCCGGTTTTGCGTTTGTGATTGAATTATACGGTGATGATATGGATGGCCGTAAAGCGCTTGAAGGCTATGACATCTATGCGATGACTCGCTTAAGCGACAAATAAGTATAATCGAAGAGTAATCTTCGATTTTTTGCAAAATAGTAGGGGGTGAAAAATATGGCTGAACATAAAAATCCAACAGTAGCGGATGTCATGAAAGAGGCAAGTACCTATATTCATTTGCCTGAAAATCTAGCTCTCATCGAGAAGGCGGCTAAGTATGCTTCAGAGAAACATGCAGGCATGTTCCGCAAGAGTGGCGAGCCATATTTTGTACACCTTGTAAATGTAGCATATATTCTTACGACACTACGTGTCGGTCCAAAGACGATCGCGGCAGGATTTTTACACGATGTGATTGAAGACTGTAACATTACACGTGAAGAGTTAGCTCATGATTTTGATGATGAAATTGCAAGTCTAGTAGAGGCCGTTACGAAGATCGGTAATTTGAACTTTAAAGGGAAAGATGATCCAGAGTATCAAGCAGCCAACCATCGCAAAATTTTTATTGCAATGGCAAAGGATATTCGTGTAATTCTGATTAAGCTTGTGGATAGACTCCATAATATGCGCACATTAGAGTTTCAGCCAGAAGCTTCACAGAAGAGAATTGCGGCGGAGACTTTGGATGTATATGCGCCAATTGCCCACCGTTTAGGTATTAGCTCCATTAAGAATGAACTAGAAGATTTATGTTTCTATTATCTGATGCCTGAAGAGTATTATCATATTGCTCATCTAGTGGAAACCAAGAAGGCAGAACGTGATGCGGCTGTAAGCAAGATGATCATAGATATTTCTGCAATGTTAAAGAGTCATAAAATTAAGTTCCGTATTTTTGGCCGTTCGAAACACTTATATTCCATCTATAAGAAGATGATTCATAAGCATAAACGTTTTGATGAAATCTTGGACTTACTTGCGATTCGCATTGTGTCTAAGTCGGAATTAAATTGTTATGAAATCCTTGGCTATATTCATGCGAAATACAAACCAATTCCAGGTAGATTAAAAGACTATATCGCAGTCCCAAAACCGAATATGTATCAGTCTTTACATACAACGATTCTTGGCGAAGATGCGAAAATCTTCGAAGTACAGATTCGTACAGAAGACATGGATGCGATTGCGGAGAAAGGTATTGCGGCCCATTGGCGTTATAAAGAGGGTTCTCGCTATGATGCAAAGGCCGAACAAAAAGAAATTGAAGATAAACTATCTTGGTTCAAAGATTTTGCAACGTATAGTGAAAGTGAAACCAATACTTCTGCGACAGATTATATGGAGTTATTGCAGAAGGATGTCTTTGAAGCCAATGTATATGTTATGACACCGAAGGGAAGAGTCATTGACCTACCGGCAGGTGCTACACCAATTGACTTTGCATACCGTATTCATACCGACGTAGGTCATACGATGGTCGGTGCAATTGTCAATGATGCGATTGTGCCTTTGACGACAGAACTACATACTGGTGATGTTGTTAATATCAAGACCTTAAAGGGAACAGGTCCATCTGAGGACTGGCTAAAGATTGTTAAGACTGCCCAGGCAAGAAATAAGATTCGTGCATATTTCCTAAAGAAAGAAACTGAAAAGCGTGAAGAGAAGATTGAAGAAGGAGAAAAGATTCTCTCTGAAGAACTTCGTAAGCGTGGATTTGATCCTAAGGAATATATGGAGCGTAAAAAGATTGACAGTATTACAACTGGTTTCCAAGTATCTAACTATAACGAATTTATGTATGGAATCGCAGTAAAGTCTATCAGTCCATCTCTTGCGGCGGAACGTTTAACAAACGTAAAACAGCGTACAAGTGAGGATGAGAGCTTATCACGTGTACTAAACAAAGAGACTGTTCACCGTGTATCAAAATCAGGACTTGTTGTGCCTGGGGTTGAATCGATGAAGATGTCACTAGCGCATTGTTGTTTACCAATCTATGGTGATCAAATCATTGGTTATATTACACGTAATGAGGGTGTTAAGGTCCACCGTATAGATTGTCCTAATATCCGTAATGAGAAGACAAAACTCATCAATGTGCAATGGGATGATGGTGATGCGGATCGTATGTATGATTGTGATCTCAGCATCATTTGTAATGATCGATCACACTTACTCACAGATATTGTAAATACAATCTCTCAATGTAAGGTACAGCTTGAAGCAATTAATGTCACAGTAAATCATGAAACACTAACATCTACAGTAAAAGTATCAATGCGAGTAAGAAACCTGGAGCAGATGGATAACGTATTTGCGAATATTCGCAAAGTAGAATCTGTGCTCAGTGTTGATCGTACAACACATTAAGAAATTACTTGAGAAAAGTAAGCGTAAGGGCTATAATACTACTAAATTCGAAGAAAGAGAGTTCTTGTTAGAAGACGATAGAGCGACAATGGTATGGTGCAAGCATTGGCGGATTCTTACAGGATTGACACTCTGGAGAAGATATCCTGAACTGAGTAGGGATAAACGTATTCCACGTTATGGAAAGAGCGCATGAGAAATCATGAACTAAGGTGGTACCGCGCACAAAGCGTCCTTGGAAAGGGACGCTTTTATATTTGTTTAAAGGAGGAAAGAACTATGAGTTATCAAACACCACGAGGAACTTACGACATTTTACCGGATGAGATGAATCGTTGGCATCACACAGAAGAAGTCATTCGTGAAACGACAAAGCGTTATCGTTACCGTGAAATCCGTACACCATATTTTGAAGAGACAAAAGTATTTAAGCGTGAAAATGATTCCAGTGACATGGTAAACAAGGAGATGTACACATTTGATATGGGTACACATTCCTATACATTGAGACCAGAAGGAACTGCCGGTGTAATTCGTGCATTCGATCAACATAAGCTTTATGGCTCAATGGAGATGCCTGGTAGATTCTATTATCTTGGTGCAATGTTCCGCCATGAAAATCCACAAAAGGGAAGACAGAGACAGTTTACACAGTTTGGGATTGAAAACATCGGTGCAAAATCTCCTGAATTAGATGCGGAAACGATCGCTCTGGGATATGACATTGTGAAACAAATGGGTATCTCAAGTATTAAAGTATGTATTAATACACTTGGTGATGACGCATCTAGAGCTGCGTATCGTACAGCTTTAAAGGAATATTTTCAGCCACATCTAGAAGAGCTTTGTGGAGATTGCCATCGTCGTTATGAGCAGAATCCTTTGCGTATTTTGGATTGTAAAGTAGACCACGATAAGGAATGCATGCATGCGGCTCCAAAGCTTGCGGATTACTTAAATGAAGAATCTAAGAACTACTTCAATCGCGTGCTTGCATGTTTGGATGCGTTAGAGATTCCGTATGAAGTAGATGATCATCTTGTAAGAGGACTTGATTACTATACACATACAGTTTTCGAAGTCGTATCCACAAGACCTGACAGTGGCGCACAGGCTACGATCTTTGCGGGTGGCCGTTATGACCACTTTGTTGAGTATTATGGTGGACCAGAGATGTCCGGTATCGGTTTTGCGATTGGTATGGAACGTTTGATTAACTTAGCGGCTGAGGAAGGGCATGATTTTGGAGATGAAAATTCTTGTGATGTGTATGTCATCGGTTTGGGCGATGTAGGTGCATCTGTCTTAAAGACAGTACAGCAGCTACGTCATGCTGGATATAGTGCAGAAGCCAATCTTGTACAGCGTTCATTGAAGGCACAGTTTAAGAGTGTAGATCGTAACCACGCAAGATATGTAGTCATTCTTGGTGAAGATGAAGTCAAGAACAACACAATGAATATAAAGAATATTTCTGATAAGTCACAGGTAACAATCAAGCAAGAAGAGTTATTAGAGACACTCAAACAATGGGAGAACAAATAATGGAAAGAACACATGAAAATGGTACTTTACGCCTGGCAAATGTAGGTGAAAAAGTTACGCTAGTTGGTTGGGTTGCGAAGCGCCGTAATCTAGGATCACTTGTATTTATTGATTTACGTGACCGTAGTGGTATCGTACAGTTAACATTTGATGAAAGTATTGCGGATGCAGTAAAAGATGTTCGTAATGAATACATCTTGCAGGCAACAGGTACAGTTGAAAAGCGCAAGGACGCAAACCCTAAAATTGCGACAGGTGAGATTGAAATTCATGTTGAGTCTGTTAATATCGTTAACAGTGCTGAAACAGCTCCGATTACAATTGCGGATGACACAGATACAAGTGAAGATACACGTTTAAAGTATCGTTATCTTGACTTACGCCGTTCTGTATTACAGCAGAATTTAATCTTGCGTCATAAGGTATGCATGGTTGCTAGAAATGTATTGGATAAACAAGGCTTTGTAGAAGTTGAAACACCAATCCTAGCGAGAAGTACACCAGAAGGTGCGCGTGACTATCTCGTGCCATCTCGTATCTATAATGGTAAGTTCTGGGCGCTTCCACAATCACCACAGATTTATAAGCAGTTATTGATGATTGGTGGAATGGAGAAATACTTCCAGATTGCAAGATGTTTCCGTGATGAAGACTTACGTGCTGACCGCCAACCTGAATTTACACAGATTGATATTGAAATGAGCTTTGGTGATGAAGATACAATCTTCGCTGTCGTTGAAGACCTTATGCAAAATATCTTCAAGGAAACAAAGAACTATACACTAGAAGACCATTTTGTACGTATACCATGGGCAGAATGTATGAGACGCTTTGGTAGTGATAAGCCAGATATGCGTTTTGGCAATGAAATTCAAGATATTACGTCTGTATTTGAAAATACAGAATTCCAAGTATTCAAGAATACAATTGAAAACGGTGGAATTGTAAACTGCGTGAAGTTTGAGAATGCGGCTGATAAGTATAGTCGTAAGGGTCTAGATCAATTACAAGACTTTGTAAAACATGGCTTTAAGGCAAAGGCACTTGCATACCTCAAGATGGAAAACAATGTATTAACTGGTTCTATCGCTAAGGTATTAAGTGAGGAAGAAAAGGCGAAGTTAGTTGAACAATTAGGTCTTGCAAATAACGATTTGGTATTAGTGATTGCAGATAATGCAAGAATCGTACAGGCATCCTTAGGTGCATTACGTGTACGTTTAGGCCATGAGCTAAACTTAATTCCTACTGAAACAACTTATAAGTTCCTTTGGGTTACTGACTTTCCAATGTTTGAGTACAGTGAAGAAGATGAGCGCTGGGTAGCAGCACACCATCCATTTACAGCACCAAAGGAAGAAGACGTAGATAAACTATTCACTGATCCAGGGCATGTATCTTCACGTGCCTATGACTTAGTATTAAATGGATATGAACTCTTATCTGGTTCGATTAGAATTCATAGCCAAGAGTTACAGGCTAAGGTATTTGAAGCGATTGGACTTTCACTAGAAGATGCAAAAGCACGTTTTGGTTTCTTCTTAGATTCCTTCCGTTATGGAACACCTCCACATGGTGGTGTTGGTATTGGTCTAGAACGTTTGATTATGGTATTAGCTGGTACAGATAACATCCGTGATGTTGTAGCCTTCCCGACAACAAATAGTTCCTTTGACCTTATGAGTGAGGCACCTAATGTTGTTGATAAGAAACAATTAGATATTTTAGGTATCGAAATCTCTAAGCAAGAAAAATAAAAGTGTCAAGACTATTCTTATTTCCCTCTAGTGCTATAATACATGTGCCGGAGGAAACATATTTTTCCTACAATATGATATAAGGGAGTTCTGATTGCGTAAGATGGAGTGAAAACTCGTTGCGAGCGAGGATCCAGAAGTTTTACCAAGGACACCCACCTCGACAGAAGAGGGAACTATATCTACCTTCGGTCTTAATATTTGTTTGAGTCGGTATAATACCGACTTTTTGATAAAATGATGGTGTTGAAGGAGGAATTCAATGATGAAGAAGTTAGTGATGATTGTTCTATGTGTATTTATGCTTGGCTGCACACCGAAGGAACAATATAAATTAGACTATGTAACAGATGGCAGTATCTCACAATTTACTGAGATTACAGACAAGGAACCATCCATTAAGGAGATTTCATTACCATCCGCTATTACATTCTTTGAAAATAAATATTCAGGTGTAATGGTATTTGCGAAACCTGACTCACGCTATAGTCAAAAAGCATTTGCGGTATTAAATCAAGCTGCTAAGGATGCGGGGGTTACAGTTTACTATGTAGACGTAAGTAGAAAGTTCTACAAGACAGAAGAAGAATTTACACGGTATCGCGAAAAGGTTGAAGAGTTTATTGATGTAACATATCTCGAAAACCAACAGGGAGGAAAATCTTTATACATTCCTGATGTTATGGCGGTTAAGAATGGTAGAGTTGTAGATTTCCATGTAGGTATCTTGGATGATTATGATTTAGATGTAAATCCAAAAATGACAGAAGAGCAGTATCAAAAAATTTATAACATCTACGCAGATTTAATTAAAATCACTACAGCGAAGGACTCAGCAAAATAAAACACTGTTTTAGCCGTTGCAAGCATGTACAAAACAAGATAAAATAACAAGGTACATGAAGAATAGGTGGTGTAATTTATGGAATTTTGGAGTTCATTAGGATTCTTCATTGCTGGAGGATTAATCGGTGCAATCGTAACATTCTTCTTAACAAGAAAGTATTTCGAAAAGCAGCTGAAGGAAAATCCACCAATCAATGAGAAGATGGTTCGTGCAATGTTTATGCAAATGGGACGTAAGCCAAGTGAGGCACAGATTCGTTCTGTTATGAAATCCATGAATCAATAAAAGAAGTCTTAGGACTTCTTTTTATATACAGTGACATAGAAATAAACAAATTAGATTACATTTATAAAACAATATTAGTTAAACATTTTAGGTTGTAAAAAAATCATGGAAAAATAGTGGGGAATAGTGTATTTATTGCGCAAATGTCTATTATTTCATATGTTTTAGTCTTATAATATATGAAAGTATTATGAAGGAGGACATATGAGTACTGAAAACAAAAAAGTTTTCGAAGCTATGGATGGTAATACCGCAACTGCCCACGCCGCGTATGCTTTTACGGAAGTAGCCGGTATTTATCCAATTACACCGTCATCGCCAATGGCGGAAAATGTTGATGCATGGTCAACAGCAGGTCGTAAGAACGTGTTTGGAGATCGTGTTAAGGTTGTGGAAATGCAGTCTGAAGGTGGTGCTGCCGGAGCAATTCACGGTGCATTACAGGCTGGTTCTTTAGCTACAACATTTACAGCTTCACAGGGTCTATTATTAATGATCCCAAATATTTACAAGTTAAAGGGTGAAATGTTACCAGGAGTTATCCACGTAGCAGCTCGTACTTTAGCTACACACACATTAAGTATCTTCGGTGATCACTCTGATATTTATGCTTGTCGCCAAACAGGTATTGTTCAGATCTGTTCACACTCCGTACAAGACTGTATGGATTTAGCTGGTGTTGCACACTTGGTCGCAATTGATCAGCGTGTACCAGTAATGCATTTCTTTGATGGTTTCCGTACATCACACGAAATCGATAAGATTGAAGTGATGGACTATGACTTCTTAAGAAGTTTAGTTAACCAAGAGAAGTTAGAAGAGTTCCGTGCTTTAGCACTAAACCCACATACAAACCCAGTTGTTCGTGGTGGTACACAGAACGATGATATCTTCTTCCAGGCTGCCGAAGCTCAAAATAATCACTTCGCAAATATTCCAGCGGTAGTAGCTGATTATATGAAGAAGATTTCTGAGCATACAGGTCGTAACTATGCACCATTTACATATGTAGGTGCTCCTGATGCTGAACGTATCATTATCGCTATGGGCTCTGTAACAGATACAATTACAGAAACAATCAACACACTCGTTAAGAGAGGCGAAAAAGTAGGTTTAATTAAGGTTTACCTATATCGTCCTTTCTCTGTTGAGTTCTTGAAGTCTGTTCTTCCAGCAACTGTTAAGAAGATTGCTGTATTAGATCGTACAAAGGAACAGGGTGCTCGTGAACCATTATTCTTAGATGTTGTATATGCTTTACGTGATATCAAGGGTCTAACAATCGTTGGTGGACGTTATGGTCTATCTTCTAAGGATACAAATCCATCTCATATCAATGGGCTATTTGAAGAATTGAAGAAGGATTCTCCAAAGGAAGAGTTCACAATTGGTATTGAAGATGATGTTACAAATCTTTCAATTGAACCAGTTGACATTACAGTTGATGCAGATTATACATCATGTATTTTCTATGGTTTGGGTTCTGATGGTACTGTAGGTGCTAACAAGTCAACAGTTAAGATTATTGGTAACAATACAGATCTTTACTCACAGGCTTACTTTGCATATGACTCAAAGAAGTCTGGTGGTGTAACTCGTTCTCACTTAAGATTTGGTAAGAGCCCAATCCACAGTCCATACTACATTGATAAGGCTGACTTTATCTCTTGTTCATTAGATAGTTACTGCTTCCAGTTTGATATGATTCGCGACCTCAAGAAAGGTGGAACATTCTTACTCAACACAACTATCCCAGCAGAAGAAATCGCGGATAGATTACCTAACCGTATCTTAGCTAGACTTGCTAGACGTCATGCGAAGTTCTATATCATTAACGCAACTAAGATTGCGCAAGATACAGGAATGGGACGTTTCACAAATACAATCTTACAGGCAGCGTTCTTCCGCTTAAATGAACAGATTATGCCATATAGCACATCCTTAGAATTAATGAAGGATTCTGCTCGTCATACATATGCTCGTAAGGGACAGGATGTTGTAGATAAGAACATCAAGGCTATCGAAACAGGTGCTTCTGGAATCGTAGAAGTAACTGTAGATCCAGCTTGGGCTGACTTACAGTTTGATAAGTCTGTTAAGGGAACAACTGGTGATGCATATTTTGATGAACATGTAACACCAATCAATCACTTACAGGGTCAAGATATGCCAGTATCTGCTTTCTTGAAGTTTGGTGTAACAGATGGTACATTAAAGCCTAATGTTGCTTTTGAAGAGAAGAGAACAATTGCTACACTTGTTCCTGAATGGGAAGCTGATAAGTGTATCCAATGTGGTAAGTGTGGATTTGCATGTCCTCACGCAACAATCCGCTCATTCTTAATGGATGAAGAAGAAGCTGCTACAGCTCAGAAGATTGCAGCTGAAAACAATGTTGAATTAACATTGAAGGATCCTTCTCCTGCATATAAGGGAGCTAAGGAAGCTAACCTTAAGTTTAGAATTCAAGTATCTACACGTAACTGTGTAGGCTGTGGTGTATGTATTACAGTATGTCCTACTAAGGCATTATCATTTGTTGATGTTAAGACTCAGTTAGGTCAAGAACCAGTTGCTGAATATCTATACAAGCACACAACATATAAGAAGGAATATGGCAATAACAATACTGAAGGTGGCGTATCATTAATGATGCCGTACTTTGAAGTATCTGGTAGCTGTCCAGGCTGTGGTGAAGCTCCTTATTATCGTTTAGCTTCTCAGTTATTCGGTAAAGATATGTTGATTGCCAATGCTACAGGTTGCTCAATGATTTACTGCTCTGCTACTCCAACAAACCCATTCGTACAGGATGAAAATGGTGAAGGTGTTGCTTGGGCTAACTCATTATTTGAAGACAACGCTGAATACGGTTATGGTATGGCAATTGCACAGTCATACAAGAGTGCTCGTATCCTCAAGATTATGGAAGATAATCTTGATAAGGTTGAAGCTGACTTAAAGGCATCATTTGAAGCTTATATCGCTGCAAATGACGACCGTCAAGTTCAAAGAACAATCGTTAACAAGTTAATTGAACAAGTTAAGTCTTCTTCTAACCAAGAGGTTAAAGAATTACTCAAACTTGAAAGAGACCTTGTTTCTAAGTCTGTTTGGATCATCGGTGGTGACGGATGGGCTTACGATATTGGCTACGGTGGATTAGACCATGTAATGGCTAATAACCTAGATGTAAACGTATTAGTACTTGATACTGAAGTTTACTCCAATACAGGTGGACAATCTTCTAAGTCATCTCAGGCTTCCTCTATTGCGAAGTTTGCTTCCGGTGGTAAACAGGGTGCTAAGAAGGATATTGGTCAGATCTTCATGGAATACGGTACAGCTTATGTTGCACAGGTATCTATGGGTGCTAACCAGTCACAGACAATCAAGGCATTCAAAGAAGCTGAAAGCTATAAGGGACCATCAATTATCATCGCTTACTCACCATGCTTAGAGCACGGTATTAAGGGTGGCTTGATTAACATGCCTAACGTTCAGAAGAATGCGGTTGCTTGTGGTTACACAGTTCTTTACCGCTTCGACCCAAGACTTGAGAAGCCATTACAGATTGACTCTCGTACTCCAGACTTCTCCAAGTTCACAGAGTTCTTACTCAACGAAGCTCGTTACTTCAACTTACCTAAGGTATTAGGCCAAGAAGAAGCAGACAAGTTATTTGAGAAGGCTCGTAAGGATGCCGAAAAGCGTTATAACAGACTCTTATTCAAGAAGAGAGTTCAAGACGAAGAAACTTCTGAATAATTAAACAAACAAAGACATATTCTCGGCGCTCCAAAATTAGATGGGGTGTTGAAAAAACGATTGTAAAGAAGGATGGGGC
>CALISH010000163.1 GCA_938041275.1 uncultured Solobacterium sp. | reverse complement strand
AAAAGAACCTAAATTCTCCTGATAACATTTCTCAAGTGCATTTAATGCAGCTAGTAATTGCGCATGTGATGTCGCTACATTCATACGCATATATCCTTCATTATGACTACCACCAAACTCAACACCATTAGAGAATACGATCCCATACTTTCGTAATAATGATTCCAATGTTGTATTGTCTAAGTTCCACTTACGAAAATCTAACCAGAAAAGATATGATGCTTGTGGAGTTGATAAAGTCACTTTAATGTCGTGTTGATTAAACCAATCTACACAGATATCCTTTGACTTTTGTAAGTATATACGCAATTCATCAATGTAGTACTTAGACTGTGTATATCC
Source organism: uncultured Solobacterium sp. (assembly GCA_938041275.1). Classification (GTDB taxonomy): domain Bacteria; phylum Bacillota_I; class Bacilli_A; order Erysipelotrichales; family Erysipelotrichaceae; genus Bulleidia. Next base: position 1,305 of record CALISH010000163.1, on the reverse strand, counting down.
CACACTCATTCCAACAAGTCCTAAATCGATGATATCCATCTTTGCACGCATGTTTACATGCGCGAAGATTTTAAAAAGTTCTTCATCTGGAATAATTGTAATCGCTGTTTTTAGTCCAGGAATTCCAAAGACTTTTGCAGAACTTGTGAGTAATACTGCACGATCTGTCACATTAAGAATAGATGTATGTTTTCTATCATCATAGTAAAGATCAGAATGTACTTCATCACTGATGATAACTACACCATTTTCACTTGTGATGCGAACCATCTCTTCAAGTTCCTCTTTTGTAAATACATTCGCAGTTGGATTACCAGGATTGGTAATCACCAGTACTTTCGTATCTTGCAAGGAACAGAACTGTTCTAACTCCTCCATGTTTACATGCCATGTCTTTGTATGTTCATCAAACACTAACTGGTTTTCGTATATCTTACGATTGTTATTCTTTGTGACTTGAAAAATACCACCAAAGACTGGCGTCTGTAAGATAACTCCATCTCCTTCTGTGCTAAATGCATCTAACAATAACTTGTAAACTGACATTAATGAAGTACCAGGAATTACACTTTTTGGATTAAGTTGTAATCCATCACGCTTATTTAAATATGACACAACCGCATCCGCAAAATAACTTTTATCTGCAGCATAGGACAAAACACCCTGGCTAATCTTTTCTTTTAATGCATGTTGGATTTCTGGCGGCATTGGAAAGTCCATATCTGCTGTACCCATTGGATAGAGTGCATCCTTTCCTTCGCCATCCCATTTCCATGTATTTGTATTTCGACGATTTAAGATATGATCAAAATCCATATGAACCTTCTTTCTAAGCTTCTTTCTTCTTAGTAAAGCCAATTCCTAATAATGCAAATACCATCGCAAAGATAACCGTTCCATATCCCATCAAGTTATATGGTAGATAACTGAGTGTAGATACACCTGCAATACCTGCAATAAATACAGCAGTATCACACCATGGAATACAGGTAATTAACTGCGTACTTGCGGCTACAACACTGGAGATTAAATCTTTTCCATCCATGCCCTCTTCATTGAACTTCTTAAAGAAAAGATCCTTTGGCATCATCGCTGCTAAGAAAGTACTTGAAGTTAACGCAATGATAAGGGTAGCGAGTACACTAACAGCTAAATTCAATAAGAAGCGACTATGTAGTTTAGAGAATAATGTATCCGCAATTACATCTAGCGCTTTAATATGTAAAAGAATTGTTCCATACATCGAAGCGACAATCACCAGTAACGCAGGAGAAATCATGCTAGTCATCCCACCACGATTACAGA
>CALISH010000162.1 GCA_938041275.1 uncultured Solobacterium sp. | reverse complement strand
TTGCATCCAGTCTGCTCTTACTAGCCTTATCATCTTCTTTGGAGAGCGCCTGTTTTTCAATTTCAAGCTGCATGATTTTACGCGAGATCTGGTCAAGATCTGAAGGCATACTGTCTATTTCAGTTCTAATCCTCGCAGCTGCCTCGTCCATCAAATCAATAGCTTTATCAGGCAGGTATCTATCGCTTATATATCTGTTAGATAATGTTGCACAAGCGATCAATGCATTATCAGTGATTCTAACACCATGATGAATCTCAAACTTTTCTTTTAGACCTCTTAAAATTGAGATAGTATCCTCAACAGATGGTTCGTCTACCATTACCTTTTGGAATCGTCTTTCAAGTGCTGCATCTGTCTCTATGTACTTTCTGTACTCATCAAGCGTGATACTTCAATATGAGTCCATTGTGATACAATCTTTGCAATCATATCTTCATCGACAATCTGATGTACCATCGCATCTGATTTTTCAACATCTGCTTCGTTAATCTTCTTTTCTAGATTTGGAATCGTTTCGTATTTGAGCTTCGCAGCTGTTTCATAGTTGGCTGCGTTTTCTGCTTGTGTTAATGCAAGCTTAGCCTTCTCAAGTTCTTCTTTATAGTTCTTGATAGCATCTGCTTCGCTCTTTTCAGCTTGCCACTTAGAGAGTTTTGCAGTTTGCTCTTCCTTAAGATCTGCTAGTTCCTTACGGATTTCTTCAAGACGATCTTTTGCCTTAGGATCTGTTTCTTCTTTGAGGGAAGTTTCCTCAATCTGCAAGGTCATAATACGTCTAGAGAGTTCATCTAACTCTGCAGGCATGGAATCCATTTCTACACGAATCGTTGCACAAGCTTCATCGATTAAATCGATTGCCTTATCTGGCAAGAAACGATCTGTGATGTAACGATTTGATAGTGTTGCGGCTGCGATAATCGCTTCATCCTTGATACGAACACCATGGTGTGATTCAAAGCGGTCTTTGAGTCCACGTAAGATACTGATGGTATCTTCAACCGATGGCTCTTGTACCATAATCTTCTGGAAACGACGCTCTAGAGCTCTGTCCTTTTCGATGTACTTACGGTATTCATCGAATGTAGTCGCACCAATACACTTGAGTTCACCTCTTGCTAGCATTGGCTTTAATAGGTTTGCGGCATCCATGGAGCCTTCTGTCTTACCTGCACCAACAAGATTGTGAATCTCATCGATGAATAAGATAATGCCACCATCTGCCTGTTGTACCTGTTTAAGCACACCCTTTAAGCGCTCTTCAAATTCACCACGATATTTTGCACCAGCAATCAGTGCACCCATATCAAGTTCAATTAACTTCTTATCTTTGAGTCCAAGTGGTACGTCCCCTTGCATAATACGCCATGCAAGACCTTCTACGATTGCAGTCTTACCTACACCAGGTTCACCAATGAGGACTGGATTGTTTTTTGTCTTACGAGAGAGAATCTCGATAACTCTACGAATTTCTTCATCTCTTCCGATAACCGGATCAATCTTTCCGTCTTTAACTTCTTTAACTAAATCATGTCCGTATTTACTTAATGCATCGAGTTGGCTTTCATTGGTCTTTTCATCCATCGTCATTCCACCTCTTCTTTCTTCTTCTGCTTTTTCAATATCACTTGTTGTGATATGAAACTGTTGTTTGATTTGCTCGATAATTGTAGCTTTTGTATCAAACAAGCCAAGTAAGAATGTAACAGTACTCATGTAGCTATCGTTTTGTTTCTGCATACGTTTTAATGCATGGTTATATGCTTGCATGACATCATTCGATAGCTGTGGTTGTGTTGAACCACTGACTGTTGGAATTCTTGTTAATGCTTGTTCGATGAAACTTCTTAATTCTTCTTGACTGATATGTAACCTTTGCCAAATACCCTCTAGGCTATCGTCATTGACCATTGCATAGAGGATATGCTCAGGTTTTATATCAGGACTTTGTTTTTCTTGTGCAAGCTGTACTGCTTGCATGATGATATTTTGCAGGATTTCTGTCATCTGTTCAATGTTCATCCTAACACCTCCTTTGATAGGTGATGCCTGTTACTTACATGAATTTCTTCTTAAACTTTTCCCAGGCTGTTTCACCTTTGCTGGAATTTTGTAACTCTTGTAACTGTTCATATAGTTCACGTTCTTTACGTGAGAGTGATTTTTCTACTGTAATGCGTACTGTAACGATTTGGTCACCGTCTCTGCCACCATGTAGATCTGCAGTACCCTTACCCTTTAGACGCATTCTTGTGCCATCTTGAGTACCGGCTGGAATCTTCATCGTAACATCGCCATGGATCGTAGGAACATCTATACTGACACCCAAAGTCGCATCAACTGCACTGACTGGAATATCGAGGTAGATATCTTTACCATCACGTTCAAAACTCTCATGTGGTAATACATTGATTTCTAGGTATAAGTCACCATTTGGGCCACCGTTATAACCACGTTCACCCTTACCAGATACACGCAACTGCTGTCCTGTCTGGATACCTGCAGGAATCTTTACATCTACGCTAATGCGCTTCTTTTCGTAACCTGTGCCACCACATTTTGGACATGCTTTACGAATCTTCTTACCTGTACCACGACAGTCAGGACATACACTCTGTGATTGGAATACTCCAAACGCTGTACGTTGTTGTGTCACAACGCTACCAGAACCATGACAGGTTGGACAGGTTTCTACATCACTTGGAGAAGCTGCACCCGAACCATGACATTGGTCACATTGTTCTTCAACTGTTAATGAGATGGTCTCAGTCTTGCCAAAACATGCGTCCATAAATGAGATATTCATGCGCATGTAGCGGTCTTCACCCTTGCGTGGTCCATTACTGGAACGACGTGATCCAGTACTGAATCCACCCATACCTCCACCGAAGAATGAGGAGAAGATATCGTTGAGATCATCAAATCCACCAGCGTTAAATCCACCGCCAAAACCACCGAAGCCTCCGCCTGCTTGAGAACCATTCATTCCCGCAAAGCCAAACTGGTCATACGTCTGACGCTTTTGTGGATCACTTAATACTTCATAAGCTTCATTAATTTCCTTAAATTTAGCTTCTGCATCTGCTTCTTTATTTACATCTGGGTGGTATTTTTTGGCTAACGAACGATAGGCTTTTTTAATTTCCGCATCGCTTGCTCCTTTGGATATTCCTAACACCTCATAATAATCTCTTTTTTCAGCCATATCTTTTAGCCCTTTCTTCTCTTAAAAGAATGCGGAAACAAGCCCCGCATTCCTTTCAAACTTTACTTCTTTTCTTGGAAGTCTGCGTCAACAACATCGTCGTTTGCGCTTGTTGAATTACCTGCAGCATCACCAGCAGCCTGTTGACCTGCTTGACTTTGATACATAGCTTGAGCCATGTCATTCGCTGCCTTTTCAAGAGCATCTAACTTAGTCTTTAAGCCTTCTGTATCATTCTTATCGATAGCTTCTTGTAATTCATCACGTAACTTCTTCACTTCAGCCTTCTGCTCTTCAGTTACATTTGCATTTTCATTCTGCAATGTTTCATCAATCTGATGAATGAAAGCTTCAGCACGATTCTTTGTCTCGATTTCTTCTTTACGTTTGTCATCTTCTGCCTTATGAGCTTCAGCTTCCTTAACCATGCGGTCAATTTCATCTTCGCTTAGACCAGAAGAGTTTGTAATCGTAATAGATTGTTTCTTATTTGTTGCCTTATCAACTGCTGTAACGTGTACAATACCGTTTACGTCGATATCGAATGTTACTTCAATCTGTGGAACACCACGTCTTGCTGGAGCAATACCATCTAACTGGAAGTTACCAAGTGTCTTGTTATCCTGTGCCATTGGTCTTTCACCCTGTAATACATGGATATCTACAGCTGGCTGGTTATCTGCAGCTGTTGAGAAAATCTGTGACTTACTTGTTGGGATTGTTGTGTTACGTGGGATAAGAACTGTCATAACACCACCCATTGTTTCAATACCTAATGAAAGTGGAGTAACGTCAAGTAATAATACGTCCTTAACATCACCAGCGATAACACCACCCTGAATAGCAGCACCTAAAGATACGCATTCATCTGGGTTAACAGACTTGTTAGGTTCCTTACCTAATTCATTCTTAATTGCTTCTTGAACAGCAGGAATACGTGTAGAACCACCTACAAGTAATACCTGATGAATATCATTTGCTGTTAGACCTGCATCCTTTAATGCTTGACGTACTGGAACCAATGTTCTTTCAACAAGTCCCTTTGTCATTTCATTAAACTGTGCACGTGTTAATGTAGCTTCTAAGTGTAATGGACCTGCAGGACCTGCGGAGATAAATGGTAGGGAAATCTGTGTCTGTACCATACCAGATAAGTCCTTCTTAGCCTTTTCAGCAGCTTCCTTTAATCTCTGTAAAGCCATCTTATCTTGTCTTAGATCAATGTTATTTTCACGTTTGAAGTTATCTGCTAACCAGTTTATGATAGCTTCATCAAAGTCATCACCACCTAAGTGTGTATCACCATTTGTGGATAATACTTCAAATGTACCATCCGCAATATCCAAGATAGATACGTCGAATGTACCACCACCCAAGTCATATACTAAAATCTTTTGTTCCTTAGATGTTTCTTTATCTGAACCAAACGCAAGTGCGGAAGCAGTTGGCTCGTTAATAATACGTACTACATCCAAACCAGCAATCTTACCAGCATCCTTTGTTGCTTGACGCTGTGCATCGTTGAAGTATGCAGGTACTGTAATAACAGCCTTTTCTACCTTCTCACCTAAGTAAGCTTCTGCATAGCTCTTTAAATATGTAAGAATCATTGCAGAGATTTCCTGTGGTGTATATTCCTTACCTTCTAATGTTACTTTTTTGTCTGTACCCATTAAACGCTTAATGGAATATACTGTATCTTTATTTGTAATTAATTGACGCTTCGCGGCATCACCGACAATACGTTCACCATTCTTAAATGCTACTACGGATGGTGTTGTACGATTTCCTTCTGGATTTGCGATTACTTTTGCTTCGCCACCTTCCATAACGGATACGCAGCTATTTGTTGTTCCTAAGTCAATACCAATAATCTTGCTCATGTTTATCTTCCTCCTAGTTATTCACTAACCTTGACCATTGCTGCTCTTAGCAGACGGTCCTTTATACGATAACCCTTCTGTAATACTTCAATTACAGTTCCAGGTTCGACATTTTCTCTTGCTTCTGTCATCAATGCTTGATGCCAATTACCATCGAATGGTTGGTTCAATGCATCGATTTCTGTAATACCTTCTTTACTTAAAGCATTCTGTAGTTGTCCATAAATCATTTCGACACCCTTACGATATGCTTCATCTGTTGTTGCTTGTGATAACGCTCTTTCGCAACTATCCAATACAGGTAATAACTCTAATGCAAAGTTCTTCATCATGAACTTTGTACGGCTATCAAAATCAGCCTGTAGACGTTTTCTTGTATTCTCTGTATCTGCATATGCTTTTGCATATTCATTCTTGAGAACATTTACCTGCTCACTTAACTCTGTAATCTTTGCTTGAAGTGTTGCAACTTCATCAACTTCTTCTACTACCTCAGGAGCCTTTGTATCAACTACCTCTTCAGCTTCATTTTCTGTCTTTTTAATATCTTCACTCATTGCCACTTTCACCTCCTGAGTTATACATCTTTTCAATCAAACGTGCCGCATAATCAATTAGATTTACGACTTTTTCATAATTCATTCTACTTGGTCCAACAACCATCAGTTCGCCACTTTCCGTATCATTGACATGGAACTTGGAACGTACAACTGCTAGATCATTATACCAAGTAAGCTGTGCACCCTTTGTAGTAGTAACCGCAACCGCATTTTCGCTGGAATCTAATCCACGCCATACCTTTGTATCATCAAACATCAACATCAATTGCTTTAACTTGTTGATATCTTCAAATTCAGGTTGATATAATACACGATCTTTTCCAGAGAAGTATACACTCTCACTAGCAAACTTCACAAACGCTCTAACAAACGCTGTAAAGAGTAGATCGTGGCGATGTACAACACTACATAAATCAGGTTTGATATCTTCCATACGACTAGGCACTTCCGCAAGTGGAACATCCTTTAATCGTTTGTTTAGGATATCTGTACAAGCTTCCAAATCTTTAAATGGTACATCATCTTCAAAGTGGAAGTTCTTTGTTTCGGTATGTCCTGTATTTGTAATAAATACACATACCGCATTACGCATATCAATTGGGAACAATTTTATATGTTCTAGACATTGCGTATTAGCATCTGGTCCAATTGCACCAGCTGTCATATTTGTCATTTCACTGAGGATTTCACAGCTTTGATGAACCGCCTCCTCAATATTCATGCTCGACACATCAAATGCGCTACGAATTGCAAGTTCCATACGTTTATCAATGCCAGCCGCATTGTTCAATAAGTTCTCACAATAGAACTTATATCCCATCGTGCTAGGAACACGTCCACTGGAAGTATGAGTCTTTTCCAGATAGCCCATTTCCTCTAAGACCTGCATATCATTACGGATGGTAGCACTGGAATATGGTAAGTCATACTGTTCTTGCAATGTACGCGAGCCAACTGGTTCCGCCGTACGAATATATTCATCGACAATCGCCTTGAAGATTTCTATTCGTCTTGGTGTCAACATCTCCAGCACCTCCTTTTTAGCACTCTTTTTCAATGTCTGCTAATATAGTATACCAACACTTTAGCACTGTCAACAGTTTAGTGCTAAATTTTAATAAAAAAGGTCGAAAATTTTCGGCCCTGTATATCAACTTATTTTTGACTGCTCTAAACAAGAATATTCATCCTTTAATGATCTGTATAGATACTATATGATTCTCACTAATCTCTATTCCACCAAGACGTTCGGCATCCTTTGAAACACCAATGCTGTCGATTCCATCCTCGTTTTCTTCACCTCGAAAGAACTCTGCTACATATCCATCAAAAGAATATCCTTCATCGTTAGTGATTCGTACATATCGATGCAAATATTCTTTTAGTTTCATATTGTTTCTTCCCTATTATATTTCAATTGGATTTGGTGTCATCGCATCCTTGATACGATCTAATAACATAGCAGTTTCTAGACTACTTTGGATAGGCATAATTGGAGAACTTTGTTTATCATTTTCAAGTAAGTTTACAAAGTGAGATATTTCTCCATAGAAGTCATCTACTTTATATGGACAATCAATAACTTCTACTTTATCTTCAATCTTTAGCTCTGCCGTTATAGGTCTATGCAAATCCGGAATACGGATTTCGCCCTTTGTACCCTTAATCAAAACTTCTTTCTTTTCTGGTTGATTGATTGCAGTTTCTAAAGTGACTAGTGTATTACCTATATGCATCTGTACCTTCGTGTGTAAGTCATATCCATCCTGCAAGTCTACATCGATATGATCGATTCGTAGCTTGCCCTTAGTATATTCTGTAATCCATGTTGCACAATAACAGCCACAGTCTAACAAAGCTCCTCCATAGATAGGATCACTTAGATAACTATTTTGAATCACTTCATCTGCTTGTTTTGAATTGAGTAATGTATGAATTTCTTGGATATCTCCAAGGATACCTTCTTGAATTAGCTTCTTTATCTTTTGATAGAGAGGTGTAAAGCGAGGTTTCATGGCTTCCATCCATAATATTGGATGTTGTTTTAAAACTTCCATGATTCCCTCAATTTCATATGCATTTATACCAGCTGGTTTTTCAACCAGTACTGCCTTACCTGCTTTGATAGCTTGAATAGACCACAGATAATGATAGCCATGTGGCAAGGTAATATATACTGCATCAACGTTTGGATCTTGTAAAAGCTCCTCATAGGATCCATACGCTTTTAACGCATGATATGTATTCGCAAACTGCTGTGCTTTTGCAAGAGTACGACAACTAACGGCATAGAGTTCACTTTTTGATTCATTTGCTAGACTCTTTACAAAACGCTGGGCAATTTTCCCAGCGCCAATAATTCCCCAACGTATCATATCTGCCCCTGTGCGCGTTTTAAGTTTTCAGCGACTACGGACATCTTTTCTTTAAGAGGACCTTCTACCTGTGGAGGTACTAGATTTAACAAGTCTCCTCCATTGAGGGCAATCTCTTTACATACAGAAGAAGACAGGAATGAGTATTGTGGTTTGGCAATGAGGAATGCCGTTTCAATCTCATGTGCCAACATCATGTTCGCAGTTGCTTGTCCAAGTTCATATTCATAATCACTGACAGCACGAATACCACGAATAATGACAGATGCTCCAATCTTACGAGCAAACTCTACGGTTAGACCAGAACCAATCATTACAGTCACATTCTGTGGGTTACCAATAGATTTTAAACTATCAATAACCATCTGTTTTCTTTCTTCACTATTGAATAAACAAGTCTTACGTGGATTGACCATAATCAATACCACAACTTCATCAAACAAACGTGATGCACGCTCAATAATATCTAAATGACCGTTTGTAATTGGATCAAATGTTCCTGGATAACAAGCATTCATCTTTCCACCTCATTTCGATAATAGGTAATACGTGTAATACCGTAGATTGCTTCTTTATATGGTTTTAAAGAGCCAAACTCTTTTTTAAATTCATCTTCTTTTGCGGATTCAATCACAACTACACCACGATCCGTAATCATGTTGTTTTCTTGTAAGTATTCTAGAATTTCGTTATTGCGTTGTCCTACATATGGCGGATCTAGATATACTAAGTCAAAACGAATCCCTTCCGTCTTTAACAGTGATAATGCTTTCTTATCAGGCATATGTAAGACTTTCGTCTTCTCTTTACAACGTAATGACTCTATATTTTTGCGGATAACATGAATTGCATCTTTAGAGATATCCGCAAACACTGCATAATCATATCCACGAGATAGTGCCTCTAAGCCATTGGCACCACTACCAGCATATAAATCTAATACTGTGCCACCATCAAACATCCCTCCTAGGGATGAAAAAACAGCTTCTCTAACTTTATCTAATGTAGGTCTAGTCTGATTACCAGCGCGCGTTTCTATCTTGCGTGAGCGATATTCACCAGCGATAATTCTCATCGAATCTCACCTCGTCTATAGGAGGCAATCACTGCTTGAGAAATACCAACACAAGCCATGATAGACATCGTAGAAGAACCACCAGCGGATACCATTAAGAGCGGTACGCCTGTTAGAGGAATTAACCCTGTAACACCACCGATATTAAAGAACATATGCACCAAGAAATACATTGCTGTACCAACAAGAATGATTCGTCCCTTTTCACTACGCATCTTCAGTGCATAACGTAATAATACAAAGATAATAAATCCATAGACTGCAAGTAAGCCAATAAACCCTACAAAACCTAATTCCTCAACAACGATAGCGAGGATATAGTCCGTACTAGCTGCTGGAAAGTTTGTATATTTACGTACAGAATTACCAAGACCCTTACCAAACCATCCTCCAGTCGCAAAGGAGATTAAACCACTAATCAACTGATAACCAGTACCGTACTGGTCCATAAATGGATTGATTGCAGATATGAAGCGCTTAATCTGATATGTCTTTAAAAATGTCATTTTCATGATGAGATGTTCTCCAGATGGAGATAAAATATAGAAACCTAAGAGAACTACACCATAAAATAAGATTGTTAAAATTCTTTGATACCCTCTTAATTGAGGATGATTTGGAACCAAGAAACAAACGCAGATAATCACAAAGATAACTGCCATTGATCCAAAGTCAGACTGTAGAATCCAAACGATAAATAAGATTACGCCATCAATAAAGAGTGGACGTTTGATTAAATCAAATCTCTTACTATAACTATGTACATTATCGCCTAAATATAAGGCAACAACCAAAATTGCAATAATCTTCGCAAACTCCGAAGGCTGTAAGGTTACTTCTGTTACACCAAGCGGAATACGAATCCAAGCTCTAGCACCATTGGTTTCCGCAAATAACAAACACAACAACAAGCTTGCAATCGTTGCAAGTATCACTAAAAACGTCGTTGATGACTTCAATTTTTTAAGTTGGAAACGATTTGCCAAAAATGTCATGGCAGTATAACCCGCAACTGCATATACAACTTGTTTTACAATTGTAATCACTAGAAAACGATTATTACCACCAGCAGCACCCATGGATGCACTACCAACCATGATGATGCCAAACAACATCAAAATAATCATCGCCGCATGTAAGAAATGGTCCGATGATTTTGGCATACGTAGATTCAAGAACTTTCTCCTCTTCACTGACGTATTCATTTGAATTGGTTCAACTGTTTTCGTTTTCTTTTTCTTTATTTGCATACAAGTATTATTTTAACATACTGCACGAAATCCACACATTGAACATCACAAATATCATCAAATTTCGTAAATTTTTTTATGCTAAACGCTTACATCGATGCGTGTTAGTTGAATTCCGCTTTTAGAATGTTAAAATGTATGCTGAGGTAAGAATTATGTTAATAAATAATGACACAATCATTAAAGATACCAATCCTTTAATTCGAGAAAAATCTGAGCTTGTTTCATTGCCCCTATCAAAGGAAGATGAAACTTTATTACGTGATATGTTGCAATACGTAAAAGATTCCACTGATGAAGAAAAAGCCACAAAGCTTAACCTCCGACCAGCTGTTGGTATCAGTGCAATCCAAGTTGGCATAAAGAAGAGAATGTGTGCCGTTGCATTTGATGAAACTGATAAAGATGGCAATATGGTGAAATATGAATTTATGCTAGTAAACCCTAAAATTGTTTCTCGTTCCGTACAACCTGCGTATTTAGAAAGTGGCGAGGGTTGCCTCTCTGTTGAGAATGAACATCGAGGCTATGTTGTACGTAATGCACGTGTAACAATTAGAGCGTTTGATCTAGTTCAAAACCAAGATGTAGAAATCCGTGCACGTGGTTATATCGCTATCGTATTACAACACGAATTAGATCATATGGATGGCATTTTATTCTATGATCACATCAATAAAAAAGAACCAAACAAACCAATTGAAGGTGCCCTTGTTTTATAGGGAGACTTCTTCCTTTTTCATTGAAGAATGATATAATATAGGCGAATAAAACTACTACCTTCACCAATAATTAAATAAATGAAAGGAATTTTTATAATGACTGAAAATAATAGCAGTAAAAGAACGACTCGCCCACTTCGTCGTACTCGTATTACTGAACCTGATTTAAGCGACTTAGCGATTAATCATAAGACAGATACGATGGTCTATGCACTTGGTGGCTTAGGTGAAGTCGGAAAGAATATGTACTGCGTTGAACATGATGATGAAATCATCATTGTCGATTGTGGTGTACTCTTTCCGGAAGATGCCTTACTCGGTGTCGATTATGTTATCCCAGATTATTCCTATCTGGTAAAAAACCAAAACAAAATAGCCGCAATGGTTATCACTCATGGTCACGAAGACCATATTGGTGGTATTCCATTCTTTTTAAAGACAATTCGATTAAAACAGATTTACGCTCCTCGTTTTGCGAAAGCGTTAATCGAAAAGAAATTAGAAGAGCATCGTCTAACACGTGTATGTAAGATTACGGAAATCAATTCAGAATCCAGTATTAAAACAAAGCATTTCTCAATTGGTTTCTTCAATGTAGTTCATTCAATACCAGATGCACTTGGTGTACTAATTAATACACCAAACGGGCGTATCGTTGAAACTGGTGACTTTAAGTTTGATATGACCCCAGTTGGCACAAACGCTGACTTCCAGAAGATGGCTTACATCGGACAAGTTGGTGTTTCTCTTCTCATGAGTGATTCTACAAACTCCTCTGTTCCAGGTTCTTCTATATCTGAAAAGACTGTAGCACGTGCCATCATGGAACAGATGCGTAAGACGCCAGGACGTATGATCGTTTCTACTTTCGCATCTAACGTATTACGTTTAAATCAGATTCTAGAAGCAGCTGTCGCATGTAATCGTAAGGTTGCGGTGTTTGGACGCTCAATGGAGAATGTATGCGAAATCGGTAAGAAGATGGGGGTTATCCAGATTCCTGATAGTAGCTTCATCTCTGGTAATGAGCTAAATACCTTACCATCAAATCGTATCTGTATCGTATGTACAGGTTCTCAGGGTGAACCAATGGCTGCCTTAAGCAGAATCGCCAACGGTACACACCGTTTCATCAAGATTATTCCTGGTGATACAGTACTATTCTCATCCAATCCTATTCCAGGTAATGGTACCTCCGTTGGTAGTGTTATTAACCAATTAACACGTGTTGGAGCTAATGTTATTACAAACTCACCACTAACTTCCTTCCACACAACAGGACACGCTCCTCAAGAAGAACAAAAGCTGATGCTGAACCTGATCAAGCCGCATTATTTCATGCCCAATCATGGCGAATATAAGATGCTCGTCCAGCATGCCAATACGGCTCAGGAAACCGGCGTCCCGGCTGACCATTGTTT
>CALISH010000161.1 GCA_938041275.1 uncultured Solobacterium sp. | reverse complement strand
TTGGTAAGTATCAAGGGTGATTGATGCGGATCCACCGATACCTATGAAAAGAATTTTATTTGCACTTACCATTAAATCTGCTACTGTATCCAATATATTTGCATCTAATGTTTTTTCCGTTTCTTGAATTGAGTGGATATTAGCATTAAAAATCCTTTTTATAATTGTTGAAGTAGATAAGTCTGGAGTAATTTCACCATATAAAAATGGATTTGAATCAATCTGTTCGGTCAAAAGGGCAACTTTTAAATCGGGGAATCCACTATATCCTAATCGCTTTGCATATTTATAAATTGTGGAATTTGCAATATGGAGTTTTTTTCCTAAAGTTACAATAGAAATTCTAGGTACTTCCTCGGTATTAGCAAGAATATATTCAGAAATCTTTTTATCGGTAGACCCCATTGTTTCAAGATTTTCATGGATACGTTCCAACAACGTTTTCATTATGATTCCTCCTAAATATTATAACTGGTTTTATTATAAGTTATTTATTCGAAATAAAGTAGAATAATGAAATAATGGAAAAAAGTTTTCCATTATTTCATAAAAAAACTAAATTATTACTTTTAAAACGCTTACATATATGCTAAAATCATTTCAAATAAGAAAACTATTTTCCTATTTAGAAAGGAGGATATATGTTAGGAAAAGAGATAATCAGGAAAGAACTGACGAGAGTAGATATTGATGCAAAGACACCAATTGCTCTATTTGAGTGTATGGGTAGGACTTTTCTAGAAACGGGATATGTGAATGATAAATATGTTCCGAGTATCATCTCAAGAGAAAAGGAATATCCAACAGCATTACCTGTTGAGCCATATCCCATTGCGATTCCTCATACAGAAGCCGATGCAATCATTAAGCCTTTCATTGCTCCAGTTCGTTTAAAGGAAACTGTAGAATGGGGTGATATGTCGGATCTTGAAAAGACACTAAATGTAAAACTAGTGTTTTTACTAGGATTCAATGATCCTAATGCTCATATCGAATTGTTACAAATTCTGATTTATAACTTTCAAAGACCTGAATGGGTTGAAAAATTATTCTCTGCTAGGACAGACGAGGAATTGTACGATGCTGTCTACAGCATGGAATGGAAACATGAATAGAAAAAGGAGAAATAATTTATGCCAGTAAAAGTAGTAGTAGCTTGTGGAAGTGGAGTTGCAACTTCCCAAACGGTAGCAGCTAAAGTTAACCGTATGTTAAAGGCTGACGGAGTTGATGCACAAGTTGAAGCAGTTGATTTAAAATCTGTTGAAAGACACTTAAAAGGTGCAGCAGCTTACATTACAATTGTCAACGATCACAAGGATTATGGGTTGCCGCAAATTAATGGAATTGCCTTCTTAACAGGTATGAATCAAAAAGCAGAATACCAAAAATTGATAGATGCTATTAAAAATTTTAAGCAGTAGGAAATTAGAAAACATCTAAAGGAGGAATAGAATAATATGTTTGATGTTGCTAATGCTTGGATACAAGGATTTTTAAACTCTGTTGGTGCAGCTGTTTTTGTCCCTGTTATCATGATTATTATGGGCCTTGTTGTAAAGATGAAGGTCAAGGATGCATTAAGTTCAGGTTTGTTGCTAGGTGTAGCATTTACCGGAATGTCAATGCTCATCTCTTACATGTCAGGTATTATCCAACCGGTTGGACAAGCAATGTTAGAGCGTGTTGGTATTGATTTGCCAATTCTTGATGGTGGTTGGACAACAATGGCTGCAATAGCGTGGTCGTGGCCATATGCTGTCTTGATGTTCCCACTAATGGTGGTTATTAATATCATTATGCTTACATTAAATAAAACAAAAGTATTTAATGCTGATTTGTGGAACGTTTGGGGAAAAATTTTTACTGCTATTGGTGTAGAATTTTTAACAGGCAATATTTTGATAGCATTCTTGGTAGCCGCTGTTCAAATTATTTTTGAGCTATCAATCGCAGATTTATATCAAGAAAAAATTGAAGAACTTACTGGAATTCCAGGTGTTACTTGTACTCACAAAATGGTGTTCTTAACAGCAATCTTCTATCCAATTGATAAAGTATTACGTAAAATCCCAGGCCTAAATAAGAAATCTGATGCGGCTGCTTTAAAAGAAAAGGTTGGTATCTTTGCAGAGAATCATGTATTAGGATTTATTGTTGGATGCTTATTTGGAATTTTAGGTGGATATAATATCGGTGCTATCTTAAGCCTAGGTGTACAGGCAGCTATGTGCTTAACATTATTCCCTGTTATTTCAAAATATTTTATGGAAGCATTATCACCAATTTCTGAAGCTATTTCTGATTATATGAATAAGAAGTTTGAAGGAAAACAATTGGTTGTTGGTTTAGACTGGCCTTTCTTAGGTGGATCTAATGAAATTTGGCTTGCAATCATTTATTCTATTCCAATTACAGTTATTTTCTCATTCATTTTACCAGGAAATAAACTTCTTCCATTCGCAGGTATCGTAAATATTGCGTTAGCTGTTCCTGCATACTTAGTAACTGGTGGAAACCTAATTCGCATGTTGATCCTATGTACAATTGGATGCCCAGTATTCTTATATGTAGGCACACAATTTGCTGCTGCAATCACAAAACTTGCAGTTACTACAAATGCTGTACAATTAGGAGCTGATCAAATGATTTCTAATTCATCTATTGATGGACCTTGGTTTACATATGCGATTTCTCAGTTCCTTGATTTCTTAAATGGTAATTGGGTTCCGCTGATAATGCTTGTTGTTTGGGTTCTTGGCTATTTTTATCAGATGCATGATATGAAAAAAGCATCGAAAGAAAAAGTTGTTCAATAGTATATATTACTAAAGCTGAAATATCTATTAATAAGTTTAGATTTTCTGCTGAAATTGATATGAAATCCGGCAGATACTAATTTGTCGGATTTCAATTTAAAAAGGAGAGAAAAAATGTTAGAAGATTTAAAAATGAAAGTAATGAATATCGCAAAAAAAGCACAAAAAGATGGTATGTGTAAACATAAGTCAGGAAACTTTTCTGCACGTGATAAAGAAACAGGTTACGTTGTGATTACACCAACTTCTGTTGATAGAGATGATTTACAAATCCGCGATATGGTGGTAATGGATTTGGATGCAAATGTAATTGAGAATTTAACAGGATTACGACCAACATCAGAATGCCAAATGCATTTAGAACTATATAAGAAAAGACCGGAAATTTGTGCAGTTGCACACACACATTCTATGTATGGGACTGTATTTGCTGTTTTAAATAAGCCTATTCCGGCTGTAGTATATGAAATTGCTACTCTGGGATGCACGAAAGCTAGAATTCCAGTTGCACCGTACGCACGTCCAGGAACACCAGAACTAGCAAAGAATGTTGCAGAAACCTCATTAGAATCCGATGTCTTACTAATGCAAGGACATGGTACAGTAGCTGTTGATAGTACTTCAATTGAAGAAGCGTATTTGAAAGTTTGTTATATCGAAGAATTAGCTGAAATATATCATCATGCATTAACGGCAAATAACGGGGTAGAACCATATTCTTTTCCAGTTGAAGAAATTCAAAGATGGGAATATCCGAAAGAAGTTAAATTTCCAAAAGCAAAATAAATTCAGGTGAAGTATGTTAAGGAAAGATAGAAAATCGACTAAAAAAAGAGAAGGCCACCGTGAGAAAACTGTACATGATTCAGTTTCTCATGCTAAAGATCTGAATAAAGAAAAGACTATAAGTCGCAATCAAATTGAATTAAAGAATATAAAACCAGTAAACTTATCATCGAATATTATTACTACTGTGGAGGCAATATTGGCTAGTTTAATTTGGCTGTTTGTAGCGTATAAACTATTTGTAGTGAAGACATTATGGAGCAATATTGTATTAGCTTTAACGTATTTTACTTGTTGTGCACTTTTATATATTGTACGGTTAATAATTGAAAGTAAACGTCTTTTCGGTAAAGTGACTTTTGAAAGTTGTTTTTACTATAGTCAAAAGACAAAATATAACCTACGATGGTCAGTATATATATTTATAGTTTTCTTTGCGTTGATTAATATAGTCTCATTCTTCTTTCCGACTCCTAAATTTCATATGACAACGATATATATTGCCAGTTGTTATTATTTAGGATATATATGGACGACTCAATATAAAAATGATCCGATACCATATCGTCATATGGAAACAATATTTTTGATTATTACAATGATTTCAAATTATATCATTAGCTTAATATGAGATATAAACACTAATATGTATTTATTACAAGTAAATACATATTAGTGTAATTGATTTAAATAGTGCATTAAACAAGTATCATATTTTTAAAAATATAATTAATTACTAGAAAGAGATATTATGAAGAAAATAATTAATGATCCAAAAGATTATACTGATGATATGCTTCGTGGGATCTATGCTGCCCATGCCGATCGAGTTAAATATGTAAATGATGATTTGCGTTGCTATTGTACAGCAAATAAAAAACAAGGAAAGGTTGCTATTATAACTGGTGGTGGAACAGGACACTTGCCATTATTTTTAGGCTATGTTGGTGAAGGATTGATTGATGGATGTGGAGTGGGTAGTGTTTTCCAATCACCATCATCAGAGCAGATTTATAACATATCAAAGGAAGTAGAAGCAGGTTCGGGAATTTTATATCTATATGGAAATTATACTGGAGATATAATGAACTTTGATATGGCATCTGAAATGCTGGAGATGGATGATATTAAAACATTATCAATCACAGGAGCTGATGATGTAAATTCAAATATTAATCCAGATACACGGCGCGGTGTTGCAGGTATCTATTTTATGTATAAAGCGGCAGGTGCAAAAGCAGACCAGAATGGGACTCTAGAAGAAGTTTATGCTGCGGCCAATCTTGCTAAACAGAATACTAGAACTGTAGGTTTTGCTTTAACTCCATGTATTGTTCCTGAGATTGGTCATTCAAATTTTGTTCTTGAAGAGGGTGAGATGGCAATGGGTATGGGCATTCATGGAGAGCCTGGTATCTGGAATGGACCTATTAAAACAGCAAAAGAACTTGCTAAGGAATCTCTGGACACAATCTTAAAGGATATGCCATTAAAATCTGGTGATGAAATTGCACTTTTGGTCAATGGACTTGGTGCAACATCTTTGGAAGAATTGTATATTTTATCAGGAGATGCAACAGAATATCTAAAATCTTTAGGTATCAAAGTATATAGAACTATTGTTGGAGAATACGCAACATCTATGGAAATGATGGGTGCTTCTATCTCTATTTGTAAATTGGATAATGAACTTAAAGAATATATTGATTATCCAGTTAATACACCATTTATTGTGCAAAAGTAGGTGAATTAAATGGAAAAATTAATTTTGAGTCAATTGCCTGATATTTTCGTCCCTGTTGCAGAAATATTCGCACAAAAGAAAGAAGAACTTTGTGATATGGACGCAAAAATGGGAGATGGTGATTTAGGCTTAACAATGGATAAAGGCTATAGTGCACTTCCAAATATTTTAAGAGAAAATTTATCAGAAGGTGACTTTGGCAAAGTGTTTATGAAATCAGGAATGAAAATGGCTTCTCTTGTTCCTTCAACGATGGGTACATTGATGTCCTCTGGACTTATGGGTGCAGGAAAAGAACTGAAAGGAAAAAAAGAACTTGTTCCATCTGATTTTGCGTTATTCTATCATGGGTTTGCAGAAGGAATAGCAAAAAGAGGTAAGTGTAGTGTTGGCGATCGCACAATATATGATGCACTGTATAACGCTGCGAAGAAAGTAAATGAAAGACTTACAAATAACCCTAATTTATCATTTTTAGAAATTTCAAAAATTGCACTTATAGGTGCAGCAGAAGGAGTAGAAGCCTTCTTCAGATTTATTAATTAAGAAAGCAGTATTGAAATGAAAAAAATCATGATTGCACTCGTGCGTGGATATCAAAAGTGGATTTCTCCATTATTCCCGCCTTCATGTATCTATAGACCAACCTGCTCGAGCTATATGATTCAGGCGGTTGAAAAGCATGGCGC
>CALISH010000160.1 GCA_938041275.1 uncultured Solobacterium sp. | reverse complement strand
TAGCTCCATCCCCTGCTCCACGACAAGCGATAGAGGAAATGGTACAACCCACTAGTGAAGACTTCTCTGCTCTAGTATTTAAAATCCAAGCGAATATGGACCCTAACCACCATGACCGTATCGTATTTATGCGTATCTGTTCTGGTAAGTTCGAAAAAGGCATGTCCGTATTGCATCGCCAATCTAATAAGACAATTCGCCTATCTCAGCCTCAACAGTTTTTGGCTACAGAACGTACTATCGTAGAGGATGCGTACCCAGGCGACATTATCGGTGTCTTTGACGCTGGTACAATGGGTGTAGGAGATACACTTTGCGCACAAAAGCACAAAGTAACATTTGGTGACTTTCCTGTATTCCCACCAGAGTTCTTTGCTCGTGTATCTCCAAAAGATACTATGAAACGTAAGCAGTTCCAAAAAGGAATGACTCAATTAGCTCAAGAAGGTGCTGTTCAAATCTTTGAACAACCAGACGCCCTTGACTCCTTCGTAGTTGGCGCTGTTGGTATGCTTCAATTTGAAGTATTAGAATATCGCCTCAAAAACGAATATGGTGTAGATTTACTAAATCATACATTGCCATATAGTGTTGCTCGTTGGATTGACGGTGAAGTAGATATTGCTTCCTTGAAGGGTGTTGATAATGCGATGATCGTAAAAGATAATCGAGATCGCACAGTAGTTCTCATTTCTAACGAATGGCAAATGGGCTGGGTTATAGAACGTAATCCAGATGTTACATTCTTAACCACTCCAAAACTTCATCACGTACTATAAATATCTATTTTATTAATCAACCTATATAAAAGATATATCCTTAATGCTTACAATATCAAATTTATTGAGGAATATAAAAAATTATATAAGCACAAACTGCACGCCAAAATTGAATTCAATTTTGGCGTGCAGTCATATGTAGACTCCTTTAACATTTCTATAAGATATTCATAGTCAAAGTCTTCATTTGATTTTAAATTATTATGGAATACTATAATTGTAATTTTGCAAGTTTATCTTCTAATTTATTAAAGAAATGATTTAATGCACTATATTCATCTCTTGTAATAAACCCAGCATGTGCATCAACAGCTCTATTTTTATTAATTTGATCCGTAATATATATGAACTCTTTGATATCCATATCCATTATATGTTTATAATTTGAATACTCACTTATTATTATTCTAGAAATTTCATAAAAATAAAGGGAGTCAAAAATATCTCCTGTTGACCTTCTACTTTTTATATTATCTAAATTCTCTAATTTTAAAATCTTCTGTAGCTTTTCATTTAAGCTTCCACCATAAGCAAGGTTCATTTGAAATCTAACAATTTTTCTTAAATTTACTTCAATATTATTCCTACGTTCAGAGATTAACTTTCTATATTCCTCTTGTGAATTAGGTAAATAAGCATATCTATGTTTTGTAGTTAAGTAATCTTTTACTACATCAATTTTAATATAGTAATTTCCGTTTGAGCTTTTTTCAAGAATCCCATAGCCAAGTAAATGGTTGATAATATTTTGCTCTTTTCTTAACATAGACAAATATTTATCTTTATTTCCCAAAGCAATATCTTTTAATATTTCATACTCATCTTGATACCACCGTTGTAGTACTATCAAAATAGATTCAATATATGGTATTAAACCACTTGCAATATCCTTTTTACAATCATCGTAATCTCTAGATTGAATCATATACGGTCGCGTTTTAAATCTTTGATTTAATACACTACATGCATTTCTTATTAAAAAAGGATGCCCTCCATAATCATTTGTAAGCTTAAAATAAACGGATGAATCAAATGACAAACCCATATATTTACCAATCTTTCTTACCATATTTTCAACATCATCTTGTGAAAATAAAGAAAGATAGTATTTAGTTAAATTATTAAATATAGGATTATCCATTTCATTTACTATAGATTCTTCAGCAATTTTTGGGTTTACGCCTGCAATTAAAAAAGAAAATAAATAAGGCTTTGTTTGTAAAATAGATCTAATCGTTCTCCAAAAAGGTAAATAATCATTACCCTCTTTCCAATTAGAATTATCAGATAAACCAAATGAAATATATTCAATTTCGTCTAAAATAATTAAAACTCGTTGTTGTTTTATCTTATAAAAAGCCTCCAAAGCTTTCTCAAAATTTTCAGATGCTGTTGTCTCTGTATAAGCGCCTACATTCATTTCATCAATTTCGTACTTTTCTGAAATTGATAATATAATCTTATGAAGTAATTCAAACCATCTAAGATTATAAATTGATGGGCTTTGACAATCTAAATATATTGAATATCCACCTCTTACATTTAATAATCTTTCAACAGCAAACAATACAGAAGTTTTTCCAGTCTTTCTTAATCCAAATAGTCCAGACTGTTCTCCAATAGCGTATTTATCAGCTAAATTTTGAACAATTTGACTTCTTCCATAAAAGTAACTATCAGATTTTAAAGGTGATTCCATAGCAAAAAGGTCACGTTGATAGAAAAACTCACGAAGTCTACTTTGTATTATTTCTTCTGAAAAATTATAAGACATGCACTCAGAATAAGTAAATGGAACAATTATTCTCGTCTCATTTTCTAATAGTTTCTGTTGAACAATCTCTTTTATATTATTATCTCGACTAATCAAAATAATTACAACTGGATCTAATCTATTTCTATAATCCATTAATAGTTTATCAACAAAATCCATGCTTCTCCAGTTGAAATCAGAGAAATCGGAATATAACATAAGTACTTCATTAAATAGATTGAAGCTCTCTTTATATTCTTCTGATGGTTGCAAAAAATTTAATGCATATCTAGCATTTTTAAAATGTTCTTCTCTAGAGAATGAAATTCCAAAATATTTGGAAAATTTAATAGAAATTTTTACTTCATCTTCACTCCCCTTTAAATTAACATTAGTTTTAATGCCTTGTGTTAATCTATTTTGCAAATGAATTTTTTTATAATCTTCACTATAAATAATGGATATTTTTTTTGCTAAATCATTTTTAGATTCATTTTTTGAAGTTTGAACAATAAAATCTACAAGTTGACCTTTTTTTATTTCCTTCCTATTAATCGCACTAATAATATCGCTCAAATGAAAGTAATAAATATTATTATTGGCATCTTCAATAAAACCAAAAGCTCTAGATAAATTAAAATAAGTTATTTTCCCCTTCATAAAAACTCCTCAACAAACTATAAAAGTAGAACTTCATACGAAATATTATGTTAACTTATATTATACTATAATTTTATCAATTGAATTATTATTTATTAAGATGAATTATAAAATATATTGCGACAAATAAAAAGACTCATATTGGAGATCTCGTGTAAAATGTAAATAACCACAAATACATGACACGGAGGTCTCTAATATGAGCTATATACATCTTACCATAGAAAAGCGAAGTCAAATAGAGGTTTTAAGAAAAGAAGGGTACTCTGTTCGTAGAATTGCTAGCTTAATCGGTGTTCAGCATTCTACTGTAGCAAGAGAATTAAATCGCGTTGAAAGCGAATATTCTGCGATTAAAGCACAGCAGTTAGCAATTAGTAAGTCTGCTAATAAAGGTAGACCTACAAAGTTAACACCTCAATTAGCGGCTTTAATTGAATCTAGGTTACAACAAACTTGGTCTCCAGAAGAAATAGTTGGTGCTGAATTAACTGAAGTTCTAAGCTTTAAGACAATATACTCTTGGATCCATCGGGGTTTTCTTGCTGTAACAGAAACAGTACTTCGTCGGAAAGGCAAAAAGCCCGGCACACAGGAAACCCGTGGACGCTTCAATGTTAAAAGGACCATTAGAGAACGACCTCAAGAAGTTGAAAACCGAGAAGTTTTTGGTCATTGGGAACTAGATACAATGGTTTCTTCTAGAGGTCAAAGTAAAGGCTGTTTAGCTACATTTGTTGAACGTAAAACACGATTCTATGTGGCAATAAAAATGAATGATTGATCTAAAGATTCTATGTTTTTAGCTATTAGTTCCTTGTACAATACATTAACCAGTAAATTACTTAAAACCTTTACGGTGGACCGTGGTAAGGAATTTGCTTGCTATGAACAGGTTGAAAACGAGTTTGGAATACCAATGTATTTTGCTGATGCCTATGCAGCATGGCAACGAGGCTCTAATGAAAATAGCAATGGTTTACTTCGAGAGTTTTTCCCTAAGAAGACCGATTTAGCTAAAGTTACACTAGATAAACTAACAGAATCACTAATGTTGATTAATAATCGACCTAGGAAATGCCTTGGATTTAAAACACCATTCGACATGTTTAAACATGAGATTAGAAAATTGATTTAATTTTGTCGCATTACTTATTGCAATTCAAGATATTCAAAAGAAGTAAAAGAAAAAGCTATTAGTTGATTGTTATAAATGAACCGACCCCTTAATGTTAGACCAAAAATCTTAACGTTAAGGAGGTCGGTTTTTCTATGGCAAAATATAGCCTTACATTTAAATTAAAAGTCGTTACCGCATATCTAAATAGCGAGGGTGGATATAGCTCTTTAGCTAAGAAATACGGTGTAAAGGATGCAATGCAAGTTCTGCGTTGGGTTAATGCATTTAAAGAATTTGGTAAAGATGGTTTGTGTCGAAAGCGAAATAATACAATATATACTTCAGAATTTAAGCTAGCTGTGGTAGAGTCATACTTAACTAGTGAATTATCGTATCAGCAAATTGCATTTCAATATGGTCTAAATAATCCTTCATTAATAGCTCGTTGGAAATAGGAGTTTATGAAATATGGGGCCAATGCTTTTGTCGAGCGACCGAAAGGACGAATACCTACTATGAGACGGACAGATGAAAAAGCAAAGATTACCACATATACTAAGTCACGTAGCCAAAAGCAGAAAAAAGAATTAACACCAGAGCAAGCTCGTATTTTAGAATTGGAAAAACAATTACGCTATGCTCAAATAGAGAATGCCTATTTAAAAGAATTGAGGAGATTGCGCCTCGAGGACGCTCGAAAAATGAAAGAGCAGCAAGAATCATTAGCAGTCTCCGAAGCGAATTCAAACTAACTGAGATTCTTGCTGCTTTATGTTTTCCAAAAGCAACATATATGTACTGGCAACAGTGCTTTGATCGAGTAGATCCAGATCTACAAATACGAATAGCTATTGAAGATATTCGTAAAGACCATCCCAACTATGGATATAGAAGGTTGTTACCCTTGTTACGATCACGAGGTATTGTTATTAATAAGAAACGATTGCAACGAATTATGCAAAAGTTCAATCTGCAAGTAATAGCATTCTCCCGTAAAAGCCGAAAATATAACTCATATAAAGGCGTTAAAGGACGGATTGCACCTAATCGCATTAAGCGTAGATTCCATTGTAATCAACCACATCAAAAAATTACTACAGATACAACTGAATTTAAGTATTATGAACTAGATGCAAATGGTGCTTTGAAAGTCAGAAAACTATACTTAGATCCATTTATGGATTTATATAATCTTGAAATTATCAGTTTTAGTATAAGTCCTACACCATCGGCTGAGTCTATACTTTCAGCACAACAACAGGCGATTGAAAAGACTGCCGATGCTAAGTATCGACGGACATTTCATTCTGACCGTGGTTGGGGTTACCAAATGAAAGCGTATCAACATAATTTAAAAGTGCATAATATATTCCAAAGTATGTCTAGAAGAGGTAATTGTCTCGACAATTCACCAATGGAAAATTTCTTTGCCATCTTAAAACAAGAGATGTATTATGGCAATACTTTTCATAGCTATGATGAGTTAAAAATGGCGATTGAAAACTATATTATGTATTACAATACTAAACGAATTAAGGAAAAATTGAACTGGCTAAGTCCAATTGATTATCGTTTAGCTACTACTGCAGCATAAAAAATTCCGAGCAACCAGTTTAGGTTACTCGGAAATAAAAGTCTAACTTTTTGGGGTCACTACATTTGGTGGGAGCTTTTTTAGTTATAAATGTGTGTTAGTAGAATCAATAATATTTATCTATTCTAAATCTAATTATTATATAAGGGGAGAGTAAATTATGAAACATGAGATTACAACTTGTCACTATGAAATTACTGATGTAGATATTACATTTGAAACAATTTATAGCAAGCCATATGTTTCACCAGAAATTCTTAAAGAAATAAAGAATGCAAATGTATTATTAATTCCTGAAGAAAATTTTAGAGATGATGGTGATGTGCTTTTTCCGGAAACTACTATTGAGTTTCTGACATATTTAAAAGCGAAGCTTTCTAGAGATGTTACTGTGGATATTGCAATTTCTGATAGTGATTTTCAGAAGATTGAGCTCCATTCGGATGCTGTAATAGTTACTACAATTATTATTAATAGTCTTTTATATAATACTATATGTAGTGTAATAGCTTCATATTTATATGATTTAGCTAAAAAATATTTAAAAAAAACAACAGATCTTTCTGCTAAAGTGCAAATTATTATTGAAGAAACTGAAACTAAAAAAAGTAAAATAATAAAATATGAGGGGCCAGTTTCTGAAGTAGAAAGTTTTTTTGAGTTAGCCTCGAAAAATATGTTTAAGGATGAAACTAATGACGATAAATGAAATTGAAGAGTATCTAAAAAAGAAACATGCATCTATGGATCAAAATGTATTCGATGAAATTGAATTGTATCGTAAAAATGCAAAAGAAGTTTTAGATGAAATACAAGCGAATCATTGTTGGTGCCTTGCGACTATCTTTAATATACATAAAAACTTTATTGCTGCTTATCATGCAATAAAGTCTGGCGAATATGAAGCGAGCTGGAATATGTTTGATTATACTGAAACGCTTTTGTCAAACTTAAGTCAAAATATGGATTTGGGGATAAGCAATGATAAATATAATTTGTTATTTATTTCTAATATTATAAAAGAATATCAGAAACTATATCCTTATCAATATTTTTTTAGTAGAGAGTGTATCATTAAAGCGGAAAGATGTTCTATTTGTGGGAAAATAGTCTCAATTAGAAACCCTTGTGGGCATCAATTAGGAAAACTTTATATGGGGGAACAATGTGTATACGATGTTATAGAGATGGAATTTAAAGGAATTTCCCTTGTTACTGACCCATTTGATAAATATGCATATGTAAAAATTAATGGAAAAGAATATAATTATGGGATGTTAGAGTATTTAATGCCCATGTTAAAAAATCCATATGATCAATTTTGGGTTGAAACTCAAAAAGTTAAGTTAGCTGAATATAAAAATATCGGAAGAAATGATTCTTGTCCTTGTGGTTCTGGAAAGAAGTATAAGAAATGTCATCTAGGCATAGCTGATGGAGAAATGAATCATTATATTATTCATCTTAGCAAGTCGATTAGTATGGATAGAGATATTAGATTTTTTAGTTCTTGGGAGGAATAAAGGAATGGGACAATCAATATAAGTAATTATATATTTTAAAAAATAAAACAGGGAAATTACTACAACAAAACTTAACTATACCTAAAGTTTGTATTATTTTAGATTATGATATTGATGTAATATCAATATATATATAAAGAAATATGATTAATCATATGAGGGGAGTTTTTTATGAATTTAAAAAAAATGGAAGTAAAAAATTTTAGACTACTAAAAAATTTTGAATTAGAGTTTAAAGAAGAGTTATCGTTAGTTATAGGTAAAAATAATTGTGGAAAGACTTCTGCGCTGATTATTATAGATAAGATGCTAAATTCATCTAAAATAATGTGGGAAGATATAAATTTAGAGTGTCAGAAAGATATATATAACAATATTATATCTGAGCAGGATTCGGTTGCATCATTAGAAGCTGTTAATTTGAAATTATTTATTGAGTATAATGAAAATGATTCGTATAGAAATATACAAAAATTTATGATGGATTTAAATCCGGATAATAATATTATAGTTTTAGAATTTATTTCAATAATGCCTATAAATAAAATTTTAAAACTAAAAGATATAATAAAAGAGAAAAAAATTGAGAATTTTGTATCTTTTTCTAAATTTATTAGTAAGAATTTTTCCAATTATTTTGAAACTAAAAAATACTCAAGGGGCTTTGATATTGAATCTAATCAAATCACATCAGCTAGATCAGAGGAAATTGATAATAAGGATATTCAAAAAGTTATTAAAGTAGTTGGAATAAGAGCGGATAGAGCGGTTTCTAATGATGATCGTAACCATGTTCTATCAGGCTTAACAAGTAAATATTTTAGTTCTTATAAAGCCGCCAAAGATGAAAGTGAGTTGGTATTTACAAAACTTGAAGAAACGATGGAGGAAGCCGATAAAGAACTATATAAGATTTATAATGGGGAACAAAATGAAAGTGGAGAATCTATTGATGGTATTTTTAGCGATGTTATAGGTGTCATAAAAACTTATGGTGGTACAGAAAGTGGAATTGATATAGCAATAGAGTCATCTATTTCAGAGAAAAATTTATTGTCAGATAATACAAATTTAAGTTATAGACAAGGTGAAGATTGTTCACTTCCTGAAACTTATAATGGATTGGGGTATTTAAATTTAATAGGCATTTTGTTTGAAATTGAAACTAAAATACAGGAATTGTTTGAACAGTCAGCAGATATAAATCTCTTATACATTGAAGAACCTGAAGCACATACACATCCTCAGTTACAGTATGTATTTATAAGAAATATAAAATCACATATTGCAACACATAGAAATAAGTTTCTGTGTAAAAAGAATAAACAGTTACAGATTTTAATTACTTCGCATTCATCACATATAGTTTCTGAATGTAATTTTGATGACATCATATATTTGAAGAGAGAAGGGAATGAGGTTATAGCAAAAAGTTTTAATTCCTTTAAAGATCAGTATAATAAAGACAGACAGAAAGAATTTAAGTTTGTAAAGAAATATCTAACAATCAATAGAAGTGAGCTTTTCTTTGCGGATAAAGTTATTTGTATAGAGGGAGATACGGAAAGAATTTTAATGCCAATGATGATGCATAAGGTTGATAAAAAAGAAAACCCATCAAGAACTGTTATACCACTATTATCACAAAATATTTCTATAATAGAAGTTGGTGCATATTCACATTTATTTATGCCTTTATTTTCTTTTCTGGGGACAAAGGCTTTGATTATTACAGATATTGATTCAGTTAAAGCGGAGAAGATAACAGATAAAAAAGGAGTAGAAAGAACTGTATATACGAGTTGCAATCCTGATGAAGGCACACACACAAGTAATATTTCCATAAAAGAATTTTTTGGTAATGATGACCTTGATAAAACGAGTAATCAATTTAAGGAACTTGTAGAAAAAAGATCAGAGGATAAAATTAGAGATAACATCCGAATAGCATATCAAATACCGGAAATAGAAGGTGCATATCAGGCAAGTAGTTTTGAAGATGCATTTATAGCATTAAATAAAAACTATATATTTAAGAATAAAGAAGAACTCTGTGCATATGGAGCTTTAAAGAAATTTAATGAAAATGATATTTCAAGTGATTACTATAGTTTTGCTTTGAATAAGGTAGCAAAAAAATCTGTATTTGCATCCAGTTTATTGTATTTTGATAATGAAGATGGTGAGAATGATGAAACGTGGATAGTCCCACATTATATTGAGGAGGGCTTATTATGGCTGCGGGAGATTTAGAAAAGGAAGTATTACAAGCTCTTCAATGTATCAAAGATCGTAAGAATTTTATTTTAGAAGGTGGAGCTGGAAGTGGAAAAACATATTCGTTAATTTCTTTGATAAATGTACTTACAGAGGAATTGCCGGATATTAAGATAGTATGTATTACATACACGAATAATGCAGTTGCAGAAATTTTGTCAAGAACAGAAAATGAAAATATAAGAGTATCAACCATTCATGAGTTTATATGGAGTCTTATTAGGAAATATCAGGTTGAAATAAAAGATGTTTTACTTGAACTTATCAATGATGCTAGTGAAAGTAGCTTTAAAAAACCAAAAGATTATAGTGAGAAATTAGTTAGTAAAGATTACTTCAGTGATCTTTATGTGGACTATGATGAGTATTACTCTATAACTCCAAATGGTAATAAAGTAGTTAAAATCAGCCATGATCATATTTTAATTGTTGCAGAGAAAATGTTTGAGAAATACAAAAAAATTTCGGATATTTTAAAGGATACTTCAGAGTGCATTTTTGTTGATGAATATCAAGATACAAGTCCTTTAGTTACTAATATTTTATTAAAGCATCTTGAGCAAAGTAGTAAAAAAAATGTAATTGGTTTTTTTGGGGATTCAATGCAATCTATATATGACAATGGAGTTGGTAATTTAAATCAATATGGTTTAACTAAAATAGTAAAAAAGCAAAACCGAAGGAATCCAAAAACTGTAATAGAAGTAGCTAATAAATTTAGAGATGATGGGATCGAACAAATACCTTCAGATGATATAAATGCACCTAATATGAAGAATGGTACTATTAGAGAAGGTAGTATTAAATTTTTATATGGTAATGAAACAGATGACGTTATAAGTTTAAAGGACAAAGAATTTTTTGAATCTTGGGATTTCTCTGATGGAAAACAAACAAAAGAGTTAAGACTAACACATAAATATAATGCTGAAATGGCTGGATTTAAAGATTTATATGATCTATATAATGCTGATTTGATAACTACACTTATAAATAAGATAAAAGACAAAATAGATAAAGAAGATTTAGATGATAATAAGACTTTTGGAGAATTGGCATTAGAGGTAAAACCGAAATTTAATAAAGTAGATTTATTGGATCAAATTAATGGAATAGAAATTTATAAGTCAATATATAGTATATTAGAAGGTATGCCATGGGAAAAAGTTTACAATAAATGTAAAGTCACCAAGGAATCTCTTATGTCATATAAGTTAAATGGAATGAGCGGTAAATATGAAGCCAATTCTTATAGAGATAAAATTTTATGTAGGTTGGATATATTAGAGGAGATTATTGAATTATATGAAGAGAATAGATTTAATGATTTTCTACGAAAAACAAAGTTTTCTATTCGTAAAAGAGAGGATAAGATTTGCCTTAAGCAAGCAATTGATTATCTTGTAAAAGAAGATGATAGAAGGATAGAAGATGTTTTAACATTTGCAGAAGATAAGGGGTTACTCGAAAAAGATGATTTATTTGATGACTATATTATAAATAAAGGCTTTTATTTATGGGAGCGAATAAAAAATATAACATTTAAACAGTATAGAAAAAGTGTATTGTACTTAAAAGAGTTTTCACCAATTTGTACTCAACATAGTGTCAAGGGGAGTGAATATGATAATGTACTTCTTGTATTAGAGTCTAATTGGAATAAATACGATTTTTATACATTATTTGGGAAAGGATCATTAAATCATAATGTTCAGATGAGAACAAAAAAACTATTTTATGTATGTATAACAAGAGCAAAAAAGAATTTAGTAATATATTTGCCTACTCAAGATTCTGAAATATTAGATAAAGCCAAAGAATTTTTTGGTGAAGAAAATGTTTTACCTGTTTCTTCAATTGATTAAATTTATAAAGAACGGTTTCATTA
Organism: uncultured Solobacterium sp.; assembly: GCA_938041275.1. Lineage (GTDB taxonomy): Bacteria > Bacillota_I > Bacilli_A > Erysipelotrichales > Erysipelotrichaceae > Bulleidia. Next base: position 5,238 of record CALISH010000160.1, on the reverse strand, counting down.
TACAATTGAATATAGTATTTTAGTTCTTAGGGGATGGATTATAAGAATTAGGGGTAAATGCTAAAATGGATAAAAAATATATAGATTTTATGGATGAAATATCTGATGATGCATTGTATGAAGGTCTTCTTGCATATGGCTTTTTTGCAGAAAAGCTACCTCCTGTATTCACTGCTGTTCCATTTTTTGAGTATTGTAAAGGTTTAGAAACCTCATTTTCCCCAGGATGGAATGAGTATATAAGCTTTCGAGTAATGCGAAATATAGGTACACCACGTATTATGGGAATCCCTAACCCATTTAAATATCAATTGTTATACTTAGAGCTAAAGTCAAACTGGGCTAAGATAAAAAAACACTTTCAAACTCAAACTGCTAATCAGAAACATCGTATTAGTCGTATTCATATTCGAAAAGAATCTGGAAAGCGTCGAATCTTTGAAATGAATTATAAAGACTGGCGTACTGATGGTAATCCAGAGTTGGACTTACTATTTCATGAAGATGGTGCTAGTAGGTATTTAGTTAAAGCAGATATATCTACATGCTTTCCAAGTATTTATAGTCACTCAATACCTTGGGCATTAGTGGGAAAAGAAACGGCTAAAAAAAATCATAAGGATAACAGTGCCTGGTATAACAAAATTGACAGTGCATGTTCCGATATGCATCATGGTGAAACACATGGAATTCTTATCGGGCCTCATTCTTCCAATCTACTTTCAGAAATTATTTTAACGGTTGTTGATAGGAAGTTGTATGAGAAAGGTTACCGTTATGTTAGGGCTATAGATGATTATGATTGTTATGTTAAAAGTCACAAAGAAGCACAATGTTTTATTGTTGATCTTGAGGAAGCATTATATGAATTTGACTTACACCTCAATCATAAGAAAACAAAAGTAGTTGAGCTACCAATTGGTGTAGATAAGACTTGGAAGCATACTCTTAAAGGGCTAATTGGAGACAGTAATTCAAGAATATTAAAATATACTCAGGTTAATACATTTATAGATACAGCTTTAAAACTTGCGGTAGAATCTGGTGATTATGCGATTGTAAATTATGCCATTAAAACATTAAGAGGCTTAAGTAAATCAAAAAATGGAAAGTTATTAATCACAAAAAGAGTTATGCATTTGGCGATCCTTTATCCATATTTACTTCCTTTAATGGAAGAATTTGTATTTGAACCATATAAGGTAGATAAAGAAGAAATTAAAAAATTTTCAGATATGATATATCAGGATGCAGTGAAAATAAATGATTATGAGAGCTTATGTTATGCGATTTATTTTTCGATAAAATTTGATTTTATCCTTGATGGATTTGATGGTAATTATCAAAAGGCGCAAGAGTATGTTATTGATAGTAAAAATTGCTTATTGTTGATAATGACTTGGATTTATTTTATGAGACAAAATGGTTGGAATCGAAAGGCCACGCAAGTGAAGCCACTAAATAAAGTTGCTATGGAGTTAAAGAATACAGATATGGATCGATATTGGCTTTTTTGTTATGAAGCTTTAACTTGGGGGAGTTTGTCTAATGAATGGCGATTAATGAAAAAGGCTGGTGTAAGTTTTATTGATAGTTCTATAAAAACGAAATATGATATTGATTAATAAATTAGGCTTTTATTAATTGAACTTTAACCTTTGGTATTTATTAGCTACATAACGAGGTCCTATGAAAACAACAAAATCTTTTGGTGAGTATCCCCGATATTCTCTCCATGATGCAAGGATACAGAAAATAGAATTGAACTACCTCAGTATCGTTACTTAGAATGGAAGATAGTAATATTGTTAAGGAATTAAAGCTATGGAAACTATAAAAGAATTTCTAGATGGTGACATATATTTAGGTATTATAAAAGAACTAGGTGTAGAAAACTTTAATCAAGACGTACAAAGTGTTGAAATAGAAGAACTAAAAAATCGATTGAGACAAAGACAATTCTTACTTGAAGGTTTTAATTGTAAGGTGCTTCCAGAAAATGAAATGGTGCAGTTTTACAAGCAAATGATAGAAGAATATGGTGAAGATATTATCATTTGGAGTAAAAAGTTTTATCAATATAGCGATGATACTATTGACGCAAATCCTGATGGTGAATTTCCAGAAGGAGAGGAAGTTTCTGACGGGGATGTATCAGCTACAATTGAAGTAGGAAACTATTCTAAAACAAGTGTTGCTATGTATATCATTGAATTTGATATTTTGAAGAATCATCAAGAGATATTAGCTGATTATTATAAAAGATTGCGTATTCCTAGAGCTGCGAAATATGCAAAAGAAGTGATAGTATTATATAAAGATGTTTTTATTTAAAATGTTTAAATATTAATGATTGGGGCTGTTTTGTTACGAGCAATTTAGATTTTTCTATTTGCTGTATAGTTGCTTTCTTCAGTAAGAAGAGGAGAACCTCACCGAATTTGAATAATGGAAAGTATTGTCCTCATCTTGTTATAAAGGGTTCTAATCAGCAGTTAGGAGTAAATTTTAATGATGGTGAAGGGATTGTCAAAGAAATCTTTCAACATAAGCCATATGGGAAAAAATAATTGTAGAGTATTATATCCATTGGAGCTTATATGATTAAAATAATTGATGGCAAACCGTATTTAGATAAAGTAAAAAAACTAATTCAAGAGTATATACAATGGCTTGGTCGCGATTTGTCCTTTCAGAATTTAGATAAGGAATTAGCAGATATCGGTGAGAAATATACGGCGCCAAATAGTGAATTGTTGGTGGCAGTAGATGACAATGGTGTTGTTCTTGGTATGGTGGCGTATTATCAGCATAGCGATATCCGTTGTGAAATGAAACGCCTCTATGTGACTCCTGAGAGTCGTGGTCATGCTCTCGGTAATCGTCTGATTGAAAGTATTATGGACCATGCTAAGGCCTCTGGATATAAAGAAATGGTACTAGATACAATTGAACCGTTGCAAGCAGCAATCCATTTGTATAAAAAGCATGGCTTTGTTGAATGCGAGTCGTATTATCAGAACCCTATGGACGATGTTATCTATATGAGTAAGAGATTGTAGCAAAATATGTTTTGCACTTATAATTTAGGAGCGCTTTAGCATGAATAAACAACAGGCAAAAGGATACCTTTTAGAGGTAGTGTTATCAAAGTTAATTGAAGTAAATGGATATGAAGTAATTACAGATGAGAATATTGGTGATACTGATGAATTTAAAAGTTGTGGCCGTAATGGATTAAAAGTTAAAGGACGTGGTGGTTATCACCAGTTTGATACGCTAGGAACATTTAGAGTCACTCCTCCTTTTATTTATCCATTAAGGTTGTTTGTAGAAGCTAAGTTTTATTCATCAGATAGACCAGTTGGCATTGAGAAAGTCAGAATGGGAGTGGGAATTCTTGATGATATTAATACTAATTATTCAACTGTAAATATGACATTGTCCGAGTTATTTCTTGCTAGGTATAACTATCATTATGCGATATTTTCAACGTCTGGATTTTCTAATGATGCACAACGTTATGCTATTGCACATAAGATACATTTAATTGACTTATCAGGTCGTGAATATAAATATATTACAGACTCTATTGAGAATATTGTTGATATATTAATGTTAGATACTGACGATATAGAAAAGAATTTGTTTAAAACATTCAAAAGAAGCTTTTCCTATTTAATTCACACAGAAGAAATTGATGAATGGAAGTATGAACAAGCCCTTGAATGTATTGGTAATAGATTATTAGTAGAATCAATATTATCTTTAAGGGAAACAATTAAGGGTAAATATATATTTTTAGCTACAATAAATAGTGTGAATATGATTCCCTTATTTGCAGACGCAGCTTTTAATGAGTTACTAAAAAGTAATCCACACCCAAATATTTCAATACATTTCAATCGAGAAAATAGTGATGAATGGGTTATAGTACCAATAGATAATAATGGTAATGAGATTAGAAGTCTTAGCGCACGATTTACTCTTCCTGAGTTATTTAGTAAATACATGAAAGATGATTTCAAAAAAGCATTGTATATGAAAGAAAAGATATTTTCTAAAATAGTGTTTATTGCTTATCTAGATAAGACGAATCCTACACTATGTACGTTAACTTTTGATAAATCTACTACGTTATTAAATCCATGGTGATTTTGAATTACATAAAGGAGCTTTTATGGCGATTACCTATACCGAAGAAAAGAATTTTACCCCTCAACAGGTAGCAGATTTATTTCTGTCTGTTCGTTGGGTGGTAGGTAAATATCCTAATCGATTACACAAGGCGCTCATAAATTCCTCTCGTGTGATTAGTGTCTGGGATGGTGACCGTTTAGTCGGTCTTATTTGCGTCATGGATGATAGCGAATTGGTATGCAGACAATGTAGATATGATGGAGAACAATATGGATATATTAATACGAAAAGCGACAACTGCAGATTTAGATTTAGTAACACATATAGAATCAACCTGTTTTCCTCCTGCTGAGGCGGCGCCTCGTGAGGCTTTTAAGGAACGATTAGACCATTATGCAGGCCAGTTTTTAATTGCCTTTGATGGCGATACGCCGATTGGTTTTATCGATGGATTTGTAACGGATGATGAAATCCTAACCGATGAGATGTTTGCTGATGCATCTATGCACAATCCTGATGGGGCATGGCAGATGATTTTTGGCCTAAATACAATGCCAGAATACCGGAATCGCGGTGTAGGTGGTAAGTTAATTGAGGCTTTTATCAATCTTGCGAGAGAGGAAAAACGTAAAGGCGTAATTCTAACTTGTAAGGAAGAAAAGATTCACTATTACGCTAAGTTTGGCTTTTTAAATGAAGGTAAATCTGTATCTGATCATGGCGGTGCTAAATGGTATCAAATGCGAATCGTATTGTAGATTAAAAAAGCTGAAATCTTTGCAGTGCATTGATTTCAGCTTATTTTTGTTGGGAGAAATATTAAGTTTCTACAATTCATTTAATTAACCTATACGGATTTGTCTATCATTGTGCTTACCAAAACCCATATGGTTAATTAAATAATTTCTTTCACTTGCGCCACCCCTTTATCGGTCAGCATATAGTACCCATTTGTTACATATAACAAGCCTTGTTTCTTAAGGTGTGATGCGGCTTGGTGTGTATAGTCTGGCTTCCAGTTCAAGTGTTCGTGAATGGTACCGATACCGTTTTCAATGGCCGCCACAGGTGTGTTCATATGGGTATAGATGTGGCAGA
>CALISH010000159.1 GCA_938041275.1 uncultured Solobacterium sp. | reverse complement strand
ATGAAAATTTATTATGTGGGATTTTTGAAACGTTTTCATGTCCTAAAAATAAAGATATTGAAGATTTTTTAAAAGAAAAATCCATTGATTTTGAGAAAAAACACTTTAGTCGAACGTACTTAGTCATTGATGAACATCGAAATTTGGCGGGATATTTTACTCTTGCCCTTAAAGCGATGAATTTGGATAAGAGTGTATCTAATCGTCTACGGAAGCTGGTTTCTGGGTACTCTAATAAATCAGATTCTGCTATATATCTTATCGGTCAGTTAGGTAAAAATTATGCAAATCCCTATGTTAAACAATTTTCTGGGGACTCCTTAATTAATATTGCTGTAGATTATATAAATGAAGCACAAGATATTGTTGGAGGAAGAGCGATTTTAGTTGAATGTGAAAATCGTAAATTACTTATGGAGTTTTATGAGCGTTGTGGATTTCAGCAATTATCTAAGCAAACTGGTGATGCGTTGTTAACATATGTAATAAGCTTAGATAAATTACATTGATATGAATAAGTCGATAGATAGCTGATATTTTGGGTGTAAAAACGGGTTTATTAGACAGTTATAGTAGGGTTACATAAAAAAGGTGTACCAACACATTGATTTGTGTTGGTACACCTTTTATCATTTATTTTCTGTTAAAGTACTATCGTCAAATGTAATATTGCCAAGTATAACTTTATTATGATTAGAGCCGATAGCTCGTTCACCATATTTATGGTATTTTAGTTCTAATTCACGACGCATAACTGCTTGCATTTGTTGTAGGAAGCTATTGGTGAGATCAGAGGTTTCCTTTTGATATCGAATATTATTGAGAAGGAGTGTTTTATCTTTTTCTATGTAACGAAGCATAGTGCGCCCTTCATCATAGCTAAGTTGATTTTATATTGATCTTCATCAGCTTTTCCATTTGCAGGTTGAACTGATTTTGCTGTAGTTACTCTAGAATCTTTATGTAAAATATACTTAATATCGTATTTGTTATTCGCATTTGGTAAGTTGTCATTGGCTGTTACGAATAGAGCAAAAAGGTTTGGTTTTGGTAAGTCTTTTTCTGGAATATAAAAATATGTGTCTTCAGTAACCATATACTCTTTCCCATTTTCTTGAATTGTGAGGCGATATAGAGCATTTTCTCCATCGTATCCAATCCATGTACCGGTATAGTCCGGTTTATTGCTACAACCTGCGATAACTAGCATAGAAAGTAGTGCCATCATGATACATGTTAGTTTTATAATAGATTTCATGTGCTATGTCTCCTTATTGTGCGGTATCTAGAATAGAATCGTCGAAGGAAAAGTTGAATTGGATATTTGGTTTTGGTCGGAAGCTACCAAATGTATCCTTTTTTCTTCCTTGAATAACATCATCTTTCATAGCATCTTTTAATTTAGACAAATATGCTTTAACCGAGTTATCATCTGATTGTTTATGGAATACTACATTATCGTAAACGAGGGTATCATCCTTTTCATTGTAGAGAATTGGATCTGCTCCCACATCTAATTTATTATTTACCGCAGTACGAAGCATATTATGGATAGAGTCTCTTTTTTTGGTTAATAGATAATCTGCATTAGCCGGTGCTGTATCAGTTCCTTGTTTTGTGCTATCTGCTTCATCAAGACCGCTTGAAAAATAATCCATTAATGGAGTATAGGAGTATGTATATAATGACACCAGTAATTGGTCGTCTATATTTTCAAAGGTTAATTCTTGAATTTGATTTGGATCACTCTTTTGATTATAAGCAATCCAAGTCCCTTCGAATTTATTGTTGTCATTTTTATTACTAGAATTACTACCACAAGCCGTTACTAGTATCATAGTGAAAGTAATCAGTAGTGCAATTAAAATATTTCGTTTCATAAAAACCTCCTTATGCAGCATCGCCATAATATTTACGACGTAAATAGAAGATATAAGCACCGCCAATTATGATAATAATGCCGACACCAATTCCGATATAAAAGAACCAACTATGATCTGGTTTGAATATGAAACGCATGCGTTCGTTTTGTGTAAAGGTTATAGTATTGTCATTTTTTAATGTACCTGATTGTACGCTGACTTTATCAATTGTGCCAGATACAGAAACTGTCGTGTTTCCAAGCGAGGTACCTAAATCCACGATGTAAGTACCAGAAGTTGTTTTTTCTAATGCTGGTGCTAGATTTTTGTTTTTATCTTTCAATGTCATAGCGTTTCTAACTAGCGTAAACTCATCTATATTTTTAAACTCGGATGCTATAGACCAGGAATTATACTCTGTTGTGTCATTATCTTCGACTTTGATTGCTTTTCCATCATTATTAATAGCTTTGATAGTGTATTCAGGCATTGGATATTTAGTCAGTACTTCGGTAATAACTTTTTTCTCGATTGGTTCGGCTTGAGATTTGACAGTTGCATCCCAACTACCGCTACCATCACGGTTAATGTGTACATCTGAGTCGATGGTGGCACACCCAGATAACACTAACATACATAGACTTAGAATCATAAGGCATAATCGTCTCATAATAGTCCTCTCTTTCAAACTATAAATTTAAACTATCTATAAAATGCTAGTTATGATATATTGTACATTAATTAGATAAACGTAGGCAATATATGTAGTTGAAAGGAACGATAAAATGTTAATGAAGTTTAAACAACTTGGAATTATAAAGGGCATACTGAGTATTGTAGCAGTAATTGGGGCATTAGTGTGTATAGGCTATGGACTGCATTATCAGTTTGTATATAAGCAGTCACCGGAATATTCATTACGTATACTATATAAATCAATTCAAGATGGTGATACGGATACATTTTTTGCAATGGTTGATGGTGAAGGAATTTTGCATAGGGTATTTGATCCGTATATTGAAAAACTGTTGAAAGAATCTGATGGGCGGAATATATCTCAAACTAATTCAAAAGGAGAAACTAA
>CALISH010000158.1 GCA_938041275.1 uncultured Solobacterium sp. | reverse complement strand
ATCTTTTCTATATCCTCTTGGAGCAGGTCCTTTACATACTCAGTTGCAGTTATTGCAATAACCTCATCCCGAGTGCCACCTTTGTTGACAAACATAGTTACACATTTAATTGCGTAATAATGTTCAGTATCAATAGTGATAGTGCGGCAGATACATCGGAAGTCGGTACTACAATCCAACTTTCTTACAGCATTACCAACACAGATTTCGATTAGACCGTGTTGGTTATATGCCACCCTAAATGGCATATCCCCTCTATTTAAAGCATTTAATGTCTTTAGATTTTCACGGTTATCGATTGCGTTGTATACTAATTGTCTTAGCATTGGGGAAGTGATATTCATAATTGTTTCCTCCTTAAATTAATATAACCAATTATGTATGCACAATTATAATATACAACTAAAAAAAAAACAGAATTGCGAAACCCTGTAAAAGTGCTATACTTGAACAACTCATTAAGAAGGAGGTATATATAATGGCAATACCTAAATTTTTAACCAAAGAAGGAGACTCTCTTATCTTTAATGGTGATGGAGAGTTAGTATTCTATATCCCAGAAGATTACTTTAGATCTGATGGTAATATGAAATATGCAGAATTTGCTGGTGAATATGTAAACACATTAGGACTATTTAACTATGAGGTATTTGATAAGAATGGTAAATCTGAAATAGGATTAAAGATGTTTTACTTTCCTATGGTAATATCTTGTATGCCTAATCAAGTAGATAAAGTCAAAGACTATGTAATAGATAAGAAGGCACCTATCCCTAAAGACTATCGTTTATTACGTTTCCATAAGGGCGATATAGCTATCTTAAATACTAAGTCCCCAGAAGATATCACTAATGTGGAAAACATGTTTAAGATATTCCTAATCACTGGTAATATCCCTAATACAATCCCTTATGATCAATTACATACATTCTTAATGGATAGTATTAAGTATAATGGTAGTTCATTCGGTCTATCTGCTCAAATGTTTGGTATGATTATCTCTCAAGTATGTAGATCTGCTAAAGATGAATCTATCCCATTCCGTTTAGCTAAAGACCCAAATATGAATCACTATAAATCTATCTCTGTTAAGATGGTACCTAAATATATTTCACCATTCTCATCTATCACATCCGAAAACTGGGATGATGCTGTAGTCAATGCTATCATTAATGATAAGACAGTCGATTCTCCTATGGAAAAAATCCTTATGGGGTAATACACCCTATAAGGCTTATATCCAACATAGATGTAAAAGTTTAGTAATATTATAATATGACTAACCTGTAAAATTTTTTGATTTTAAAGGAGGAAAACATATGATTGGTACTACAATCATTCTAGAAGATCAGTCCGATATTCCTTCCCTACAGATATCTGACAATACGACAAGACCAGTGGTCTTTTCAGCTTTCACTTCTGATAAGGGTACAGAAGACTATATTCATATCCAAGGTAATAAGTTCTTCGAGCAATATGGCGAGATCTCTTTCCAACGCCATGGCCAACCTTTACTTCAAGCTGCTAACGTTATCAACAATGGTGGTATTTTGTATGCAAAACGTGTAGTGCATCCTGATTCCACATTAGCTAACTTTGCAGTAATTGCTCATCTTAAAGAAGATAAGCAACAATTATTCCGCTATCGTCATGATGAAAACTTCAATATTCTTCGTGAAGAAGTTGAAGAAAACGGTGTTCGTGTAATGAAACCTATTAAGGACGAAGAATACTGGTTAACTTCTGACGTAGCATTGTATCATGAAGAAGCTGATCGTCCTCGATACATCAAAGAAGAAATCATGAAATTAGGTGCAGCTGATGGTTTTGAAACACCTATCACTGATCCTGCTACTATTGATTCTGACCCTCGAGTACAAAAAGCTATCATCAATACTTGCTCTATCAGCTACTCTGTAGAGTCTATCGATTCTGATACTTTATTGAAAGAAAAGATCGGTAACGACATTAAGAAATTAGCTGAATATGTATTGAAGAAAAAAGGTAACGCTCTTACAGTTGCTGAAAAATTCACTGGTGAATCTATTGCTCCTGGTACACGTATGAACGACTACTTGTTATTCGTAGTAACTGACAATGGTCGTGGTGTTTCTAACAAACGTATCCGTGTATCCTTGGATGCTACATTATCCCGTACAGCTGAATCAGCTCGTTATAAATTAGATGTTTATGAGAACGATGTTGCTTTAGAAAGCATGATCTTCTCCTTGAACCCTGATGAATTAGAACGTGGTTACAACTTGTACATTGATTCTGTATCCAAACGTTCTGCAGCTCAAATTAAAGTACATGCATTCGAAGACCAAACTAACTTGTTCTTCCAAGCTGTTGCTAAGATGACAAATATTGATGAAAATATTTTGAAAACTGCAGATATCTTAAACGGTAAAGACTATCGTGGTCAAGAATTCGCTAAAATTCATATCAATGACAAAAACGAAGATAACCAAACAACTACATTCTTGAACGTTTCCGAAGGTCACTTCCTTAAAGGTGGTGACAATGGTAAATGGGGCCGTTATCCTATTACGTATAGAGAAAAATTAAATCCAGAAGATGCTCGTAAGTTAAATAAAACTTATCGTATTCCTTACGATGAAGAAATGAAGAAAGCTTTCGATGGTACATTCTCTGATGATATCTTTAATACTGATAATACTCCAATTGACGTTGTAGTTGATGCTAACTATGCATTGCCAGTTAAAACTGCTATCGTAGAATTGTGTAAATTCCGTCAAGACGTATTCTTCTTCCGTGATTACGGCATTGGTATGAATACATTATTAGCAATCAAATCTAAGAAAGATATGATTGGTGGTATTGACGCTAACCGTTCTCGTTTTGTAGCTGACTACTGTCAATCCTATGACATTTATGACCCTTACACAAACAAACAAATTACTGTAACTATCGGTTACGATATTGCTCGTTTGATTTGTATGCACTTTGGTAATGGTCGTAACTTGGTATGTGCTGGTGAAGCTAACAGCTGGATCATTCCTAACGTTATTGACAAAACTGTATCTTTCATTCCTAAAGTTACTCCTACATTGGACCAACAAACAAAAATGGAAGATATGCGTGTAAACTATGGTATGAATATTAACAACGTATTCACTATGGTTTCTGAATACACTTCTCAAGACCGTTACACTCAATTATCTTTTATCAACAACGTACTTACTGTACAAGAATTGATTAAAGAAATTCGTAAAGAATGTCCTAAATCTCGTTATAAATTCATCACTGGTCAAGACTTTGAAAAATACAAAGCTGACGTTAACCGTATCATTGAAAAATTCAAATCCAAATTCGCTTCTATCGAATTGGTTATGGAACAAAATACAATCTACGCTGCTAATAAAATTGTATACGCTTCTATCAAAGTTAAATTCAAAGACTTCGTACAATACGAAATCTTCCGTATCATTGCTATTCCAGTTGCTGATAACGTATAAGGAAAGGAGAACTAAACAATGGCTTTTACAAATGGTGAAATCCCTTTCATCTTTGATGGTACAACTGAGACCAAAGACCTAACAGGTTATGCCCTTTTCCGTGGTACTACTGACTGGGCTAACTTACAACAATTCAACCAATTCGAATCTGGTTACTCCTTACTTATTGTATTGGACATCCCTCGATTCTTATCTGAATTGGCTGACCGTAGCACTCGTTACAAAAAACTTATCGATACTTACGTTCATATCTTGGAATATGAATTCCGTGGTTTGAGTGGTCTCGATAACATGCAATCTGAAACTGCAGAATTGACAAATGGTATCCAATCCATTAACGTAATCAACAAAGTTACAATACCATCTGCTTCTCAGATCTCCATGCGTTTCTTTGAAAAAGCTGGTTCTGTACTTACTAAAGTACATGAATTGTACTTACGTGGTATTAAAGACCCAATTACGGGTATTAAACACTACAATGGTCTTATCGACAAAGGCGTATTGGATGGTGGTTTCGAAAATGAATGTTTCACATTCATGTATATCGTAACTAATAACACAATGCGTCATATCGAAAAAGCATATTACTTGGTTGCAGCTCAACCAACTAATGCTGACTTCTCTGAATTGTATAACTCTGAAAAAGGGCAATACGAATTCAAAGAATTATCCATTGAATACAACTGTGTACCTATCTCTAACTGGTACATTAATGAACGTGCTCAACAATTACTTGACTGGGTACGTAAAGGTACTATCTGGAATGAATCCGAATTCCGTTACAGTGGTACTTTCAATGCATATCATAAAACTCTTGTTAGCAATGGCACTGGTAATGCTGGTGGCACTACTGACTTCCAAGGTTAATATGTATTAAAAAGAATCCCTATATAGGCAATGCCTATATAGGGGTTTTTTGTGTCTCTTAATATCCACCAGAGTTATCATCACTACTGTCATCATCGTTAGTAGCTTTAGCTGCTAGTTGTAATTTAGTTTGCTTAGCCACTCTATCTACCATATCTTGGTCGATATAAGTACGAAGCATTTCTTTTTTGATATTCGCCATAAACAATGGTTTTTGTTCTTCGGTGAAATCATCAGAATAGGAATCAGTTATAGCTTGAACCATATCATTCATATTATTAATCATAGTGGATGTATTAGATGTATTTAAGTAAGATGGTTGCGGCAAGGATACATTGATGATAGCCTTAGAATCATCATACTCGGCTCTGTATAGTTGTGTCATAATACGACTAAAGAATGCATTAGTGATAATTTGGTCACTAATTACAGTCTTTAAGAACTTACTAGATGTCATAGATGCTTGTACTGCATAATCTAGAGAGTTTCTAGCATTTACAATTTCTACAGGTACTGTAGTAGCATCTACAGCCATATCTTCAAGCTTCTGCATAAGTTCAGTTTGTGGGTCAATATTTTGCCCTTGCATGATTTCGAACTGTACAGGAGACTCACCAGAAGCATTTGTTGGAATAATGGAATCATTGAATTGACCAATGATATTCAATACGTTATTCATATTCTCAAAACGTCTAATATTAAAGTTAGTCATTTTGATTTGCTTCATAGTTTGAAGAAGTAATTGGGAGATATTAGTATCTACACCAGAGTTCTTTACATAGTATACACGTCTATCATATCCACGAGACATAGTAGCTAATGTATTGGAAATATACATACCAGTATATAACTTAGCTGGAATCATAGAATCATTTAGTAGTGAAATACCACGATGAGATTCAGGATCAAATTTATAATAGCAATGAACTAGATCATCAGGAGAGATGAATGTAATGTT
>CALISH010000157.1 GCA_938041275.1 uncultured Solobacterium sp. | reverse complement strand
TTGAGGAAGATTTTATCATCGTAAACCATCCATCGAATACGAGTTGCCATTTAAGTAAGTTTACTCCTAAGACAACTACATTATCTCCAATTCAATACATAGATAGAAAAACAATCTATCAACCAGAAATAATAAGTGAATATACACTAACAATAGATGAACCTGAACATATTAGTCATTATGAGAAACGTTCGGTAATTTTTTCTGTAGGGCCTGCAATCACAATGAGTTTAGCATCCATGAGTGGAGCATCTATCTCTATGTATCGTGGATATATGAATGGTAGAGATATATTAGATATGTTACCAATGATTCTACTACCTAGTATGATGTTGTTAAGTACAATTCTTTGGAATCCATTACAACAACTACATGAGAAAAAAGAATATCAGAAAAAGATATATGCACGTAAAACAGAATATGAAGCTTACCTTGAACAATTAAAATCAAATATAGATAGTATTCATCGATCGTATATAAATTCCGTTAAGAAACTAAGTGTAAATGATGAACAGTTACCACAGCAGTTATATCCTAAATGTATTTATCTTCCACTTGGTCATGCAAAAGGAGTTATCAAATATGTTTTTGAAAAGTCATTCCAATTTCAAAAAAATGATATTGCGTTTCAACAACATTTCAATGAAATTGTTAATTATGCAAGTTCGTTAGATGCACCATATCTTCTAAAGCTTCAAAGTGGTAATCATGTTGTTTTACATCAATTAGATGAATTTGTAGTTGATGCGCTTAGGTATATTTCTATGTCTTATCGACCGCAGGATGTACTGATTTCTTGTCTAATTGATGCGAAAGATTTTATTCACTTTAGTTGGTTAAAAAAGATACCGCATATATATCATAATGGTTCACGTTGTATTTCTTCTTCAATCCAAGACTTAAACACAAAGACGCAAAACTTCATGGGTATAAAAGTATTGTTTAATTTTACGAAGATGTATCTTTGTGAAATGAAAGAGTGGATTACATTTGATACCATTGAACACTATAACGTAACTCATTCGCTGCGCAGGGAAGGTGATTCAGTTATTGTTTGCAATCATGAACTGAAGACAGTACATCGTTGTAAGGATTTCAATAAATTAATTAAAGTTGATATACAACAAACATTGTTTCCGAAATATCATCATACAATGAACAATAATCATTCTTTCTTCTCTATGTATGACGTTGATACAATTGATGAATTAAATATTAGTGAAAGATGGTGTCATAGTGATATAGCAAAGTCAATGAAAATTCGTTTAGGAAAGGATGCATATCAACAACCAATATACTTTGATTTGCATGAATGCAAGGATGGACCACATGGATTAATTGCAGGTACAACAGGCAGTGGAAAGAGTGAATTAATTACAACATTACTTTTATCTCTAGCTATTTCTTTTTTACCTAAAGACTTACAAATTGTATTAATTGATTTTAAAGGTGGTGGTGCTGGGTCTGTATTATGTTTAAAAGGACATGAATTACCGCATATTTGTGGCAATCTATCAAATCTTGATGTGGATGATATGAAACGTTCCTTACATGCATTAAAGAATATTTGTTCCTATCGTGAAAAATTATTTAAAGAAGCATCTAATCATCTAGGGTATCCTGTAATCAACTTAAATGCATATCGAAAAGCAATTACATCAAATACCGAATATCCTTCTTTAGCTGAACTTATAATTGTTGTAGATGAATTTGCTGAACTGAAACGAGAAAGACCAGAATTTCTTGAGGAATTAATTGTCATTGCGCGTGTAGGAAGATCGCTGGGTATTCATTTGATACTTGCAACACAGAAGCCTTCAGGAGTTGTAAATGACCAAATATGGGCAAATACAAACTTCCGTATATGCATGCGTGTCGCAGATCGACAAGACTCGATGGAGCTCCTTCATGATGCAAGAGCTGCTTCCTTACAAAGGCCAGGGGAGTTTTATTTATCTAATGCAGGTGGTATTCAATATGGTATAGCGGGATACGCACATGCGAAGAAAGAATCGATTCGGCATATCGAAATCTTAGACCAAGAAGGAAATATCGAAGCCACTTCTTCCTTTCCAAAGCACCAACAAGCCCAGATTACACAAGTGTTAAATACAATACGTAAACTGCACCCTGAAAATGTTAAACCATTATGGTTAAACCCATTGCCGTTATATCCAATTCATGATGATACTGAATTATCCATCGGCTATATAGATGACTACTATTTATTTGAACAACCAAAATTAAATTTAGATTTTAATGTTCATCATAGTTATTTGTTTGTTGGAAAATCATATCAGGAAAGAGAGAATCTTATTCAACTCTTGTTATATCGAATTCACGAAAGAAACCAACAAGTATTTATAATTGATGATTTATTTTGTAAGAATGCAAATGAAAATAATATGATTCATACTGATGAAATTGAAAATGTCCAAGAGTTATTTAGAAGTCTAGAAAATAGAATAGGGGCGTATTTGTTTATTACGGATTTAACAATATTTTTGCAAAATGAATACTATAAAGAACTTCTAATTAAACTACTAGAAACAAATCAAAAGTATGATATACATTTGTTAATAATAAATCAAAGTGTAGTAAATATACCGTATCGTATTTTAATGCTTATTTCTTCTAAGATAAGTTTAAGCAATGATAATGTACAAGAGATACAAGCACTATTTTCTACAACTGAAAAATGCATTCAAAAGAAACCTGGTTATGGACTAATAATGTTACATCAACAGTTGCTTGAGTGTAGTTTTTTTCAGATGCGTGTTAGTAATGAGTTGTAGCGATACTATATGTATCTATATTCAGTTTCCAATTATTGGAAGGGAATATGAATGTAGAGTCAATTTAGATAATCATTTTCAGGATATCTTAGAACAATTATTTACATTAAAAGATAAGGATATTGGTTGTATGTATCAGAAATCAGATGTGCCAATTATTCAATGTTTTGATACGAATCAATATTGTATATCAAACGAATCGTTAAGAACTTTACGTGTAAAAGATGGTATGACTTTCAAGGTTTATTGAACGGTGTTAAAATACTGGCATGGAGGTTTATTAATATGACAAAATTTAATGATATGCAATATACGCGTCCTGACTTTGAAGAAACAAAGGCTAAGATGGAAGAACTTGTTTCTGAGATGAAACAGGCGAAGGATGCGCCAACATTTTTAGACGCATTCTGGCGAATGAACAAGTTACGTCGTCATTTATATACAATGATTACAATTGTTAATATTCGTCACAGTATTAATACAGCGGATGAGTTTTATGATGCAGAAAATAACTATTGGGATGAGACAGGTCCACAGTATTCTGTCATTGAGAATGAACTGGTAAAGGCTGTATTAGATGCACCATTTAGAGAAGAATTATTAAAGGAAATTCCTGAGACATACTTTCAATTAAGTGAATGTTCTATTAAGGCATTTGATCCACGTATTGTGCCACTTATGATTGAAGAAAACAAACTGACAAGTGAGTATGGTAAATTAAAGGCTTCTGCAAAGATTGAATTTGATGGTGAAGTATTAAATCTTTCTGAAATTAGTGCTAAGGTTGATACGCCTGACCGTGAAGTTCGTCGTAAGGCTTATGAGGCGAAGATGGCTTGGTTTAAGGAACATTCAGCTGAATTTGATGAAATCTACGATAAGTTAGTAAAAGTTCGTCATCAGATGGCAAAAGAACTTGGCTATGATAATTACATTCAATTAGGTTATTATCGTATGAATCGTTTAGACTATAACGCTGACATGGTTGCAGGATATCGTAAGCAGATTCTTGACTATGTAACACCAGCTGCTGCTCGCTTATTTGAAAAGCAGAGAAAACGTATTGGCTATGATAAGCTTGCTTACTATGACTTAGGATTCTCTTTTAAGTCAGGCAATGCAAAGCCACATGGTACAGCAGAAGAATTAGTAGAGTATGCAGTGAAGATGTATCATGAGATGTCACCTGAAACTGGCAAGTTCATCGATGTAATGAACTCAAATCAGTTATGGGATCTCGTAAGCCGTCCAAATAAGCAGATGGGTGGATATGAAACTGAAATTTATGAGTATGATGTACCATTTATCTTCAGTAACTTTAATGGAACATCCGGTGACGTTGATGTTTTAACACACGAAGCAGGACATGCTTTCCAAGCATACTTATCTGATCAGATTGACTTAATTGATGTTAAATGTCCAACGATGGAATCTGCAGAAATTGATTCCATGTCTATGGAATTCTTTGCATATCCTTGGATGGAGTTGTTCTTTAAGGAGGAAACTGAGAAGTATAAGTTCTCTCACATGGCTGGTACAATTACATTCTTGCCATATGGTGCATTAGTAGACCATTATCAACATGAAGTGTATGAACATCCAGAAATGACACCAGCAGAGCGTAAAGCATGCTGGAGAAGATTAGAGAAGATGTATATGCCTTATAAGGATTATGAAGGCTGCGATATCTTGGAAGAAGGTACATGGTGGTACCAACAGGGTCATATTTTTGAAAGCCCATTCTACTATATCGATTACACATTAGCACAAGTATGTGCACAACAATTCTATATCCGAATGGATAAGAAAGATCCTACATACTGGGAAGATTACAAGAAGTTATGTAGACTTGGTGGTACATTATCTTTTACAAAACTTGTAAAGGAAGCAGGTATTCGTGTTCCGTTTGAAGAGGGAACAGTGAAGGAAATTATTACTTACCTAGAAAATCATCTCAACAGTATTGACGATACAGCACTATAAGAAAATGAAAAGGACTTGCATGCATGCAAGTCCTTTGGTTTTGTGTGCCAGACATGGCATATATCTTGGAGGTTGAAAGGTACCTCTAACCAA
>CALISH010000156.1 GCA_938041275.1 uncultured Solobacterium sp. | reverse complement strand
CTTGGGGTAAATGGGTCTATCCGCCAGTTAGTTTAGTTTTAAGTGGCGTAGGTTTAATCTATAAAGCGTTTTTAAAGAAACATCAAGAATGTCGAGAAAAGTTTGATTTGGCAATTGCTTTTGCTGGACATTATAATGATTTAACATTTGTAGCTAGTGACTATATAAATACTCGTTATAAAATATGTTGGCTACATGGTGCCTTATATAGCTATATCCTTGCATCAGATGGTTTTATTAATCTTTATAAGAAGATTAATAACTTAATTGTATTAACTCGAGACTGTGTGGTTGAGGCTTTGGCATATAATTCATTTTTGAAGTTAAATATAAATCAATTGCATAATCCGGTAGTATTTTGTGATAAAAAGTATTCTGATAAAATAGTAGAATCTTTAAAATCGAAATATGGTAATTATATATTAATGGCATCCCGAATGGATATGCCTCATAAACGACCAGATATAGTTATTGATGCATTTGAAATTTGTTATTTAGAGTATGGATTAAAAAGCAATCTTGTTTTTGTAGGTGATGGCCCTGATTTAGATATAATAAAAGAATATGCAAATAATAAGGATAAATCTGTAGCGGAGCATATTTTTTTCGAAGGAAGCCGACATAATATTGAAGATTATTATAAATCTGCAGTAATTTTTATTCAGTCAAGTTCATATGAAGGGTTGCCAACTACTATTATTGAAGCACTTCAGTCAGGTGTACCTGTTGTTGCAAGTGATTGTCATACAGGACCTCGTGAAATTTTGGGGGATAATGAATATGGTCTTTTATGTAAGGTAGAAGATGCAAAAGATATGGCAAAGAAGATTTATCAAATGGTAACAGATAAAGAATTAGCTAATCATTATATTAAAGTTGGTAAACAACGTGGTAATGATTTTTCCCCTGAAGTAATTAAAGCACAATTAGAAAATATATTGAAGAAATTTGAAAACTAGATTTATATAAACATAGATATTAGTATGAGTGGGGCTGTTGTATTTATGATATTATCAAAAATTCTAAAAAATATATCATATTCGGTTAGTGCAAATCTAGTATCCCTATTAATATCTATTTTTATGATTATTATTGCACCAAAATATTTAACCAGTGATGAGTATGGTTTGTGGCAATTGTTTTTATTCTATTTTTATTATATGGGATTTTCACATTTAGGATGGCGTGAAGGTATTTATTTACGGTATGCAGGTAAGTATTTTGATCAGCTAGATGCAAATGTATTTTCTGGACAGTTATATGGATTTATTGTATTACAATTAGTAGTTTTGATTGTCGTAATCGGAATTTTACATACTATTAAATTAGATTCACTTAAACAGCTAGCTTTAACTTGTGCTGTGTTAATGGCGCCTTTTGTTAATTTTTCAAATCTCTGCTATTCTCTTTTGCAGACAACTAATCGAATTCAATCATATGCTCGTTTATTAATGATTGAGAATGGACTTTTTTTAGGCGGTCTTGTTATATTTTTATTTGGCTTTCAATTATATCAATTCCAGTATATGTACTATGCAAAGGTGCTTTCATTAGTTGTAGTAACTATAATGAGTATTTATTTATGTCGTAGATTATTAGTACCGAGTTTTGGTTCTCTAGTACAAATTCTGACTGAAGCTAAAAGGAATATCATAGTTGGTAGTCAATTGATGGTTGCTTATCTAGCTGGAATGTTAATTTTGGGAGTCGTTCGTTATGGGATTTCTATAGGTTGGGATATAACGACGTTTGGTAAGGTATCTTTATCACTCAGTATTTCAAATTTTTTAATAGCTTTTATCTCGGCTATAAGTATTGTTTTTTTTCCTATACTAAAACGCATGAATGAAGAGAATCGTATTCATGTTTATAAGCCTATACGATTAGGTTTAGATTGTATTTTATTAGGGCTTTTATTATTGTATTATCCATTGCAATTGATTTTGTCATGGTGGTTACCACAATATACAGATAGTTTACTATATTTGAGTGTATTATTTCCTATATGTTTGTTTGATAGTAAATTGCATATATTGGTTAATACGTATTTTAAAAGTATGAGACAAGAAACATTGATGTTGAAATTAAATGTTCTTATAGTATTGCTATCAGTATTAACAACAATATTTACAGTATATGTATTTCATAATCTTAATTTGACAGTTTTTTCTGTTATAGTAATCTATGCAATCCAATGTTGTTTAGCAGAGTATTGTATTAGCTCATTGATTAAGATTGATTTAAAAAAGAATATGCTAGTTGATTTAGTAATGTGTAGTATATTTGTTATTAGTGCTTGGTTGATACATAGTGCTTGGTGTATGGTAATTTATGGAATTGCTTATATAGTATTTTTATTCACTCATAGAAAGTCCTTAAGAAATTTGATAACAAGTATAAAAGAAATACAAACTTAGTTGGGAAATAATAAGATATTTTAAATCATATGGTGTGGTAGTTATGCAGAAAGAACCTATTCGTATTCTTCAGATTTTAGGAATTGTTGCTGGTGGCGGTATAGAATCTGTGGTTATGAATTATTATGAACATATTGACAGAACGAAAGTCCAATTTGATTTTGTAGTTCATAATGATAATACAATAGATATTACGGATAAGGTTAAATCCATGGGTGGGAAGGTATATAAGGTAACGCCATATTATAAAAATCCGATAGCATTCATGAGAGACATATATCAAATTATTAAGCATAATAACTATCAAATTATCCATTCTAATATGAATACATTATCAGCACTTTCGCTATTTGCAGCCTATATGTCAGATGTTCCGGTGAGGATTCTTCATAATCACAGTATATCCGTCCCAGGTGAGTGGAAACGAAATCTGATGAAATACATCCTTCGTCCATTTGCTAAACTATTTGCTAATCAATATTGGGCTTGTGGTAAGTTAGCTGGTATTTGGATGTATGGAGAAAATTTGGTCAATACTGGTAAAGTACAGATTATTAATAATGCAATTGATCTTGCAAAATTTGAATTTAATGAAAATAAACGATTATTTTTTCGCCAGCAATTTAACATTAATCATAATGATTTTGTCATTGGGCATGTAGGTCGATTTGTATATGTAAAAAATCATGAGTTTTTAATAGATATATTTGATAAGTTTCATAAAA
>CALISH010000155.1 GCA_938041275.1 uncultured Solobacterium sp. | reverse complement strand
ACATTTTATTTTATAGGCTGTTATGCGTTACAGCCTCTTTTTCTCTTATTAAATTTCTAAAGCTTTATCATGATGTACTGACCATGCATATGCATCAATTGTTTTATTTGGGTAAATTAGCTGTAGTGCTTTTCTATATGTATTGATCTGTTCTGTATACAACGATTTAATCTTAGATAATTCTGCGTTATCCGTCTTAAAATCAATCAGAATAATTCTATCTTCTAAGATTGACACAAAGTCCATGATACCATGTATCTTTTCTTTCTCTGTTTGTACATAGAAAGGATACTCGTGATGAATTTCACCTTCTACAGCTTGGTGATATATATCTGAATCGCCGAATGCCAGTAGATGTTTTAACTCTGTTGAAGAGAGATTTAGGAATGTTAAATCATCTGCGTTAAATAATCTTGTTGGTATTTGTTCAAAACATGCATGAATGTGTGTGCCATATTCTCTTCCAGCATTTGTTTCTGCTAAGTCTAATGCTGGTAAGCTACTGCCAAACTCGGTAGAACTTGGTGTTAATATTTCCTTCTCTTCTACACTTGTGTATCCATAGTGAGGAAGTTCTGTGACAGTCTCTGTCTCTTTATGTTCTAGGTATACATTCCATGATGGATCAATATCAACCCGTTTCATAATTGGTTCGTTTGCCATTGTGCTAAGGATTAATCCTGACATACCATTACGGATGAGTAAATCACCTAACATAAATTTCTTTCCACGATATGGAATTGGTTTGGGTAGTGCGTCTACGATATAGAGTCTACGTACTGCACGTGTAACTGCTACATATAAGATACGAATAAATTCTTCCGCATCTTCTAGGTTTGCTTTGTATTCAATCGCACGTTTATGAATTGTCTTTCGTTTCGCACGATATGGATTCGCACATAAGAAGTTTAATCCAAGATAGAGATCATCATCGACATTGACTGCTTCTGCACTATCTCTAAACTGATTTATTGCATTACTCCACAGGAATACATACTTATATTGCAATCCTTTTGAATGGTGAATCGTTGTGACGGTAACGATATCATCTGCTGAGCCCTTAGAGACAGCTTCATTGGATACTTCATCTTCAACTGCTTTTAAGGAATTTAAGAATTCTGCAACAGAGTGATACTTCGCAGATACTGTCATTTCAAATAGATAGTCAAAGTTTGACTGTTGACTGATATTTAAGCGATTGAAGTAAGTGTTATGATTCGCAAGCTCTGATAACATTCTTGGAATACCATAGGTATCCGCAATCTCTTTATACATCTGTAAATCATCATAGATGCCAAACTCTTTGGCGACTGCCTTTATTGAACCTAGTCTTATCTTTGCCTTTGCAATCTCTTCATCACTATAGTTATAGAGATTAGAAACCATGCATGCAAATAGAGCAGAGTCTGCTTCTTCGTCTAACATAGCAGTACATAACGCAATAACTGTTTGACATAGCTCTGAACGATAGAATCCTTCACGTGTATCAATGCTGTAAGGAATTCCCTTCGCTTCAAAGGCCGCTTTGAGATATGGTTTATCACCATGACTTCGTAAGAGTATCGCAAAGTCATGGAAAGATGGTAGCTTTGTATCGTTCTTTTTTGCAAGTTCGAATTCTTGGTTATAGGTATCAATAATCTTATTGGCAATCCAATTTGCCTTGATCATCTTGATATCCTCATCTTCGTCCTCATCATCACTGACAATCGTTGTTTTATTCTTCGGAGTATAACTCGCAAACTCAATAAGTGCATCTGGACTATCATTCTTTGGGAACCAGTCAACGATATCATCCTCACCATACTTTTCTGTACTCTCTTTTACATTCATGATCTTTTGAAAGAGTATATTTGTAAATTGAATAATACGTGCATCTGAACGATAGTTTCTAGAAAGGATGATCTTCGCAGACTGCATAGATGTATCGATGGTTTCTTGAGTAATCTTTTCTGACTCATTTAATTTGGAACGCATTAGCTCAGGCTTCGCCTGACGGAAACGATAGATAGATTGTTTCGTGTCACCTACACGAAAGATACAGTTAGGACTTGCAATCATTTCAATAATTGTGTCCTGTAGTTTACTTGTATCCTGGAACTCATCAATCATGACTTCTTGTAAGTTATCGCGGATTACCTTCGCAACATTTTCATGCTTTAGAATTTCATATGCATAGCGCTCCATATCAGAGAAATACATTGCGGTATTTTCTTGTTTGATACGTATACAATTTTGATATGTATTCTTCGATAGGTTGATGAGTGCCGTATTGATGATAGAGGCATCTCTTGCGTCTGAGACAAAATCATCTTCATTCAAACGTTCCTCTGCCATATTCTTGAGTATCTTTTTCAAATGATCCATTGCACGTGCATGTTCCGGATAATTCTCTTTCTTATAACTAGAAAGCTTTGTATCATCCATCATTTGAATCTGTTGTTTATAGTTTTGATATATCGCAAAAGTATAGGCAGAATGTTCATCTTCTGGCATCAGTTCAGCCTGTAATGTTTGAATGATATTTAAGAATGTATCAAAGGCTACAGAGTTATCAATTACTTTTCCTCGTCCATTGATGGCTTCCGGTAACTCTTGCAAGATTTCAATATCGCGCTGTAATACTGCTAGCTGTCCATACAATGAGGCAAAGAAATACTTACGGATATTGATATCGAATGCATCAAATGATGTAAAGTTATTTGAACTTGTAGGATCAAACTTCTTTGGATACATCTTTAATGCATGTTGGTACCATTCATCTGGATCAACGGAGGATTCCGCATGACGATTGATTTTCACAACCGCATCATATAGTCCATCATAGTCGTCAGCACGACTAGAAAAGTACGAAGCTAGCATAATGGTTTCTTGTGGACTTATTTGATAGGCATACTCTAATGCACGCATAAACGCATCACGCTGAATATTTTCATTTTGTCCACTTGAGAGTATATTCTCTGTCGTTGCTGGATCTAAACCAATAATGTTGTAGTACTTTTTGATAATAGACAAACAGAAAGAGTCGATGGTTGTGATATTCGCACTTGCAAGTGCGATAATCTGATCATCGATATACTGAATTAATTCTTGATCAACAGGTTCTTCTTTTTCTGCTAACTGTTTGATTTCATTTAACTCTTGGGCAACACGCTTCTTCATTTCACTTGCGGCTGCTTCGGTAAATGTTAAGGCGAGGATACGTGATAAAGGTACACGTGGGTTATCCTCAATACATCTTTTTACCAAACGGGATACGAGTACTTTTGTCTTACCTGCACCTGCAGAGGCGGAAACGACGATACCCATCCCAGAAGAATTACAGGCAACGGACTGTTCAGCAGATAATTGATTTTTCTCAGAGATTCTCATCTTCTTTTACCTCCTTTGCCGCAGTTTCTTCTTTCTCTAATTTAAATGGAATTTCAGTTGGAATACCTTCCACCTCCACTGCTGTTGGAATGCGATATTCACCATCAAAGTGATACATTGCCATATATGGTAATGTTGTATTCTCGATTGGAGAAAGTTCAATATTTCCATTTATAACTTGGTTGTGGAAATTTTCATAAATACCTTCAATGTATGCTTGAATCTTATCAAAGTCGTAGATATTCTTTGAACTCTTGATATGTCTTGCGCCTAAATCCACATCATCACGATGTTCGTTGAAAATCCATACGGCACACTTTCGACTCTTGATGAAATCCCCTTCTAAGCTATTTAACAATGCTTGTTTTGGCATATCGCCACATTTGTTGTAGATACGATTCAAATCAATCGTTTCATCCTTCATAGAGATATACTGTACAGCTGTTGGATTGTATTTCTTTCCTTGTAGGTTATTTGCTACAATCATCATGTACGTTAACATCTGTAAACGTAGTCCTTGTTTTACTTCATCTTCACTAATGGATAATACGGATGATTTGTAATCAATGATGCGAATCAAATCCTGGTATAGATCAATACGATCAATAATACCATGGATATTCACATTACCAATTATTGTTTCAGGTAAACGATATTCAAAATATTCCGGAATAAAGCTTGAATCTTTTTCTAAATCATGCATGAATGTCATAAACTTAGACAATGAATCTGCCAATCTTTCCAAAGAGATATCGTATAGATATTGTTCATTTGGATGTGTTAGCTTGAGTATATCAAAATATGGTCTTAGTAGCTCTTTGATTTTGGTAGATGTTAAAATGTTCTTTCCATCTTCTTGTAATGCATACTGTTTACGCTTTACGCTTTCATGCATGTATTTATTTTTATAAGAAGATAGTAATGTATACATGAAATGATGTTGAATATTTCCAATCGTAATTGGATCAAGTCCTGAGAATTCTTGGTCCATAATTCCTAGTCCTTTTTGGATAAAGTAACCATATGGATTGCGGTAGTATGACTCTACCGTACTAACAGAACCATTTAATTGTCCTTTATTATCCAAGAATAATTGATGTGCTGTCTCTGGTGTTAGTTTATGTTTTACATCTACAGGATTATCTACAATCAAAATTGGCCATGGGATGTTTTCTGTCTTCATGTCCACTTTTGATTGCACTTCGTATGCTAGCTGCATTTCTTTGCCTTGGTAGTCATTTGTAGAATATGAATAGTAGATTTCTTCTGCAGAGGAATCAATCCACCCAAGTGCGTTCATATAGTAACCATAGCGCTTATTCATACTTGGATACGCTGGTATCTTTGCAAGATAATCTTCATCAAACAAACCATTATGAACTGGAAAGCCTGGATAATTCTTACCACTACATCCAATTACATAAGTTACTTCTTGTTTCTTAACCGGATGAGTTAAATCTGCTACAGTACAGATTGCGTCTGTAAACACAGCACTATCCGAATGAATTCCCTGTAACATATGCATGACAAAAGGAATGTTTTCCACAGTCAGTTTCTCACTTGTTAAAATAGACTGTAAAATATTGCGTAATTGTCTTCCTTCTTTGAGTTCATGTTTATTCTGCAAAATCTTTTGATTACGAATAATTTCAAATGCATTCATTAACATTTCTTCAAATGTAGATGCTTGCATTAAGCTATCTAAAGCCTGTTGAATACTATTGAATAACTCATCTGCACGTTCTTCAAAGTATGCATAACGTGTAGCTTCCTTTTTGAATACTTCTGATGCCTCTAGAGATTGCGATAAATGTTTTGGACATTCTACATCTACCAATACTTGGTCTAGATATTTGAGTACTGTAAATAGTGAACTACTCTTCTTTTGGTCATCTACACCAAATGCATCTATATATAAAGCCTTCATTAACGCTTCTTTATTCTTTTGATATGCAAGATTTACCAATGAAACATAGCGCTGAATGAGTCTAGCAGATACGTCATGATGAACAGTAGAAAATGGTATCTCATATCTTGCGAATACCTGTTGTACAACTGGATACTGTGTCTTCCATGATGTAAGTACTAAATTACATGGTCTACGATAGGTTGCGATATCCTGCGCAATCGCCTCAATTTCACGGCGTGTACTTAATGCATAACGTAAATGTTTTTGGCTTGGTGTTGTGTCAGTTGGTTTTGTTTTATCTTTGAGCTGTTCTAAGATTTCTACATAATATGGATCTGCCTCGAAGAAAGGATATACTTCCACATCATCCTGACGCAATTTTTCAATTGCGGTTTCCTTATTTTCTACATTCTCTTTTTCCACAAATGGAATTTCTAATAGAATACGGATGATTTCTTTTAATTCCTTTTCTTGTTCATTTGTCTCAGGTAGAGCATCAACTTGAATATCGCGTTGAATACACTCTAATACAAACTGAAAAATCTCCTGAATGAATGCAGGATAGTCAAACATCTTTTGATAAACGGTAAACTCATCACTTCTCTTTTTTAATGTATGAGAGATCTTCAAAAGTGCTACATGCTTGTCTGTATGTTTTTCTCCTAGCGCAACAGAAAGTGGAACTGCTAGTACATTTTTGACAACGCCATGATTATGCTTGGCAAGATCCTCATAAATATACTCTTTTTGGTAATTTGCACATAAAATTGTTTTCATATTTAGATTTTATCATAGGCAATCCTGCATATTTGTTAAAATATCCTGTTTTATACAAAAAAATTGCGCAATGTTACTGGATTTTTCAAAATCCGCATGCCTATAATTACATCGACAAACACTACATAATCATCAACTAACAATATAAAATTGAATACAATTACTTGGAGGAAAGTATTTATCATGGCAATCTGTGCTATTCTTGGCCAGAAAATAGACAGTAGGAAAGACGGAGACGACTGTTTATTTAACGGTTATTTAGAAGATTATCTCAGTCTTAGGGAAAATGAGATTGATGATAATTTAAAAGAATCATTTGAAAAAGTATTAGAAGTAGAACCAGACACAAAGATTTGTGTGGATTTACACTGCGCCGTCAACATCGAAGCAATTAGCAACCAAATCATCCGCTATAAAGACATCTGCAAGCTCAACGGGAAAGCACTCGTAATTCCTTATATCTTGTATTTTCAACATGATGATGAAGATAGAGCTATCATCATCTGTGACTGCAAGCAATACGGATATATCTATGCGAAGGGCCTTTACTACTGCATGACAGAACCAGCAGGTGAATTTATTGACTGCAAGAACGAAATCGTTGCGATATCTTCTAACCAGGAAACAATCTTAAAAGTTCTCAATCAATTATTCACTGTAAAAGCAGGTTCTATTCAACGTAGCATTGATCACGAACTTTTCCACAATTATGAAGAGTTAAAGACCGCATCTAAAGAAGCTGCCAACGCTCTTAAACTAGAAGCGATGGAAAAACTTCCTGAATTAGAAGATCGTACAAATGCTATCTATCATTATGTAACAAACTGGTTCCTTTTAAAGAAGGTTCTCTATGTACAATATATGGTAAATAAGAATATCTTATCTAGTATTCATGAAAACAATATTAAGAAACAGAGAAATCAAGCAAAGCTAAATTCTGAAGAGATTGATATTCTCAGTTTCAGTGAAATGTGGAGACTTCCAAAACAGGAAACCGCTGTATAATATTGTATCGTTGCCTTATCCATAAATGGGTAGGGTTTTTATATGTTCATCAAAGCGTGCTTTGCCAAGTTCCTTTTTTGATGCTTTCTCTGTTTCATTTTGAATAAAGAAATAAGACGATAGTGTTTTAATTTCTATCATCTCATATCATAGATACTTAATTCGATTAGTCAAACTTCATCAAAGAAACTGAGTTGCTTTGAAATATTCTTTCCTTCAAATAAATTAAGGTAGTTAAATATCGCTTCATTATCATGAACGATACCGTTCCGCTCACAGAATTCGTGAAATACACCCATTAGTTTTTTATTGTTTACGCTGTTTGCTACATAATTGTTTCCGTATCCTCTGATGTATCGTTCTTTCAACTTTGGAAACTTTTTATCCAACTGCGAATAAAAATATTCTCTATTTCCCTCTCTAAGTGTAAGTCCCATACCAAAGCATATTATTCCAAACACTTTTGCTTCCTTG
>CALISH010000154.1 GCA_938041275.1 uncultured Solobacterium sp. | reverse complement strand
GGCTATTCCTACCCCTCCTTTATGTGGGCTATGGAGTTTTTAAAGCGCAACAAGAGACCGTTTAGCATGGAAGCAGATGGCGGGTTAATTTCCGAAGATAGTACAATAAAATATAAGATTAAGTCCCATTTTTTGAGTATGCCAAGTAAGTGGTATAGTAGTGGAAGGGTGACAAGTGAGTATTTGACGCACTATGGAGCAGATGCGAGCAAGATTGTGACCTATCCATTTTCTTCTCTTTGTCAAAAGGATTTGATGAAGAAAGAGGACTTGGCAAAGAAAAAAGAGGAGAGCAGAGCACTTTTAGGATTTTCAAGTGATCAAAGGATTGCTTTAAATATTGGGCAATTTATTCACCGCAAGGGTGTGGATGTTTTGTTAAAGGCAATTGCTAAGGTCGATCCAGAGATTCTGTTCTTGATTGTTGGTGGAAAGCCAACAGAGGAATATCAAGAAATTATTGAAAAAGAAAAAATTTCTAATGTTAAATTTTTAGATTTTATGCCAAAAGATAAATTGAGTTATTATTATGATGCGGCAGATTTTTTTGTCTGTCCAACAAGAGAAGATATTTGGGGATTGGTCATCAATGAGGCTATGGCTCATGGGTTGCCAACCATTAGTACTGATCGCTGTGGTGCAGGAGTTGAGCTGATCGAAGATGGTCAGAGTGGATTTGTAGTAAAGACAGGGGATGTAGATGCCTTGGCACAGGCAATTCAAAAAATTTCAAAGATGGATTTAAAGGCGATGGGAGAGAAGGCACTGGAGAGAGTGCAAGGATACACCATTGAAGAAATGGTAAAAGTACATATTCGTTCATTTATGAGTTAGATTTGGTTAGGGAGTACAGGAGGATATAATGGATGAACTCTAAGATTATCAAGAATTATTTATACAATCTTTCCTATCAAGTTCTTGTTTTATTGGCACCGCTAATTACCACACCTTATATTTCTAGAACTTTAGGGGCAAGTGGTATTGGTATTTATAGCTATGCCTATTCGATTGAAGCCTATTTTGCAATATTTGCAGCGTTGGGTATGCAGGTATATGGGCAGTTGAAAATTGCTTCAGTGAGAAACAACAAAGGAAAGTTAACGGCCCTGTTTTATCAGATTATTTTGGCAAAGTTTTTGACCGCAAGTATAGCAGTCATTTCCTACTTAGCTTATGTCTTTTTTGTGGCCAAGGAAAATAAAGTAGTTGCATTTGCACTGACAATGAATGTGGCTGCAACATTTTTGGATATTTCATGGTTTTTACAAGCACTTGAGGAATTTAAAAAGACGGTTATTCGAAATTATGTTATCAAACTGACAAGTTTGGCATTGATTTTCATTTTTGTAAAAAAAGAATCGGATGTTTTAAAGTACACATTAATTTTACAAGGATCAATGGTGCTTGGAAATCTCAGTCTTTGGTTTGGTCTTAAGAAGTATCTTGTGCCAGTGAAAGTGTTAAAGTGGGGAACTTTTGAACATTTAAGAAATAGTTTAGTCTACTTTGTACCGACACTTGCAACAACGCTCTATGCTTACTTTGATAAGACAATGATTGGTTTGATTACACATTCTTCGGTTCAAAATGGTTACTATGAGCAGGCCTATAAGTTGGAAAATATTTCCATTACTGTAGTGAGTTCATTGAGTGTCGTCATTATGCCAAGAATTGCCTATTTGTTTAGCTCAAATAATAATTCAGAAATTCAAAAGATTTTAAAGAAATCATCATCTGTGATGATGATGATTTCAGTGCCAATTTGTATGGGAATTATTGCTGTCTCAGAAACTTTAGTACCTTGGTTTTTGGGAGAAAAGTTTATTCCGGCGACTCCAATTTTAAAGCTCTTTGCGACTTTGGTTGTCATTGATAGTATCAAGGATTTTTATGGAACACAAATCTTGATTCCAATGAAAAAGCAAAAGTTTTATAATGTCATAATGATTACGGGTGTATTGATGAATTTGGTGTTAAACTATGTCTTTATTATCCGCTATCAGGCGTTGGGGGCTTGTATTGCATCTATTATTTCAGAAATTTTTATTGCAGTTGTCTTTGCAGTAAAGTGCAAGAGTGTATTGCACTTTAAAGAAATTTTAGGTAGCTTTTTGAAATATATCCTTGCAGGAGTCTTGATGGGACTTTTGGTCTATCAATTTAATAAGATGCATATGCGAGGAGCATTAAGAATTGCCAGTCAGGTGATTTCAGGTGGTATAAGTTATGTAGTGTTGCTGATGATTTTCAGGGATCAAGTTATCCTTGAATTTATCAATAAATTTAGAGGAAGAATGTTAGGGAGAAGGGAGTTGTAATGGATAAGAAGTCATTGCGACAGGCACAGCTTGCACAGCTGTTGCTTGCAAAGGAAACGAAAAAAATCTGTGAGAAACATAATCTCAATTATTTTTTGCTCGCAGGATCGGCATTGGGTGCCGTTCGTCACAAGGGATTTATTCCATGGGATGATGATTTGGACATTGGCATGCTTCGAGAGGACTATGACAAGTTTATGGAATACGCAAAGGAAGAGTTGCCAAAGACCATTTTTATGCAGACTTGGGATACTGATGAAAATTATGCACTTCCATTTTTGAAGTTGCGTCTAGAGGGAACAAAGTTTGTGGAGAGAAACACAAAGGATGTGGATTTGCACAAGGGAATCTACATTGACATTTTTCCATTTGACAATGTACCAGCTGATGAACAGGCACAAAAGAAGCAGGCGAAGGAGACCTCTTTTTATTGGAAATGTCTGTTAGCTAAGAATCATTATGTGCTCTGGGATGATAAAGATTGGAAGAAAAAATCCATTTATCGATTGGTTCGCATGGCAACGAGTGTGATGTCAAAAAAGCAAATTCAGGCAAAGATTGATGCACAGATGTTGGCCTATAATGGGCAGAAGACAGAAGAGGTTGTGGCTATAGGTGGGTCTTATGGCTACTGGAAGGAAAAAAAGAAGAGGCTCTGGTTAGAGACAACTGAGATTGTGCGCTTTGAGGACGATTATTTTCCAATTCCAAAGGCCTATGACGCATATTTAAAGAGCTTGTATGGTGACTATATGAAGTTGCCACCAGAGGATCAAAGAGAAAATCGACACAATATTTGTGAATTTGATCTTGGAAATTATACATTTGAGGGATAGGGTGAAAATTATGAAGAGAGTGATAACTTACGGAACATTTGACTTATTACATTATGGACACATCAATTTGCTGCGCCGTGCAAAATCCTATGGTGACTACTTAATTGTTGTGCTTTCATCAGATGAGTTTAATTGGAATGAAAAGCGCAAGAAGACTTATTTTACCTATGAGCAGAGAAAGCAGTTGTTAGAGGCTGTTCGCTATGTGGATTTGGTTATTCCAGAGACAAGGTGGGAACAAAAACGCAGTGATATGCATGAATATCATGTGGACACCTTTGTGATGGGAGATGATTGGAAGGGCAAGTTTGATTTCTTGAAGGAAGAGGGCGTTGAGGTTGTCTATTTAGAGAGGACACCAGAAATTAGTTCTTCTCAGATTAAGAGGGATCTCTATGATGCCAATGCTGTAGATGGTGAGTCAAAGTTAGAGCACGGGGACATCAATACTGATCCAAAGAATTAATTCTGAGGTGAAGAACATGAAAATAGAAAAACTTCTATTTAGTGTAATTATACCTGTCTACAATACCAGAGACTACCTGCCTATGGCGATTGAATCTGTGCTCAAGCAGGACTGCACAGATTATGAAATTATTGTGATTGATGATGATTCAAGTGATGGTTCCAGAGAAGTTGTTAAAGGATATGAAAAGCGTGGAGAGATCATTGCGGTATACAATGAAAAAAATCAAGGTCTTTCGACAGCAAGGAATCAAGGGATAGAAATGGCCAGAGGGGAGTATATCGTCTTTTTGGACAGTGATGACTACTTCTCAAGAGATGCCCTTAGTAATTTTAGGAAAAAGATTGAAGAATATGATCAACCTGATATTATTGCAGGACATGCCTATCGCTTGAATGGCACTTGTATCAGTAAAAAGAGAGGAAATAAAAGTCCCATTGTGGGGGTTATGAAGGGACGAGATTTTCTTGAGGACGGGTACCGCAGAGACTATCTTTTTGCATGTAGTCAATTTTACATCTATCGACGAGACTTTATTGAGGAAAAAAATTTGAGATTTAAGGAAGGTCTTGTCCATGAGGATGAGTTATTTACCCCAAAAGCTATGATTTGTGCTCAACGAGTGGTGGATGGGGATTTTGAGTTTTACTATCATCGAAATCGCCCAGGCTCAATTTCAAATAAAAGGGAAAAAAAGCATGTGGAAGATATCCGCACATTGTGTAAGGAATTGGAACAGTTTTTAGAAGATAGGGGAGAGAGTCCAAAGAATACTTGTTACTTGAGAGACCATATGGCTGTTCTCTATATGAGTGCCACTAGTGTGGGACTAGAAAATCATTTTTTGGATGTGAAGACAGCTAATTCAGATAAAAACTTTCCATTTCGCAATGCGAAACGCCGAATGACCATTGGGAAAGCGATTATCTATGCAGGATCACCAAGGGTTTATGTATTTCTCAAAAAAGGTTTAACGAAGATAAAGAAAGCTTGGAATTTAGTTTCTAAGGACTGTTTTTTTAGAAGGGCGGTGCTATGATTCCTAAAGTCATTCATTATTGCTGGTTTGGTGGGAAGCCACTTCCTAAGATTGCCAAAAAATGTATTCAATCTTGGAAGCGATTTTGCCCAGATTATGAAATTGTAGAATGGAATGAGAAAAATTATGACATTCACAAAAATTCCTATATGGAAGAGGCCTACCTTCAGAAAAAGTGGGGATTTGTTCCGGATTTTGCTAGATTAGATATTATTTATCAAAATGGTGGCATTTATTTGGATACCGATGTGGAACTCATTCGACCATTAGACGAGCTCTTATATCATCGGGCATATATGGGATTTGAGGGGGAAAGGGATGGAGTAGCAATTAATCCTGGTCTTGGTTTTGGGGCAGAGAAAAATAATCCCATTTTGCTTGAGATGATGAAAGATATCTATGGAAATCGGCATTTTTGCAGAGAGGACAAAAGCATTGACATGACCCCTAGTCCAAGGCTGATGACGGATTTCTTGGTAAAGAAAGGTCTACTTGTCAGAAATCAAAGACAGTGTATTGGGAACGAATTGGAGATTTATCCCAAGTCATTTTTTGCACCAAAGGATTTTTGGGATGGAGGACTTTTTATAAAAGCAGATACTTTTTCCATTCATCACTACGATGCCTCTTGGGTTGATTGGGAGAATAGAGTGGTGAAATGGCTTCGTTGGTTTTTGCCAAGATTTGGTGTATTTGGCAAAGGTTTGCTTTTTGTCTTGACAAAGATGTTCGGTCTCATTCGACATATTCGTCTCTATATCGCAAGAAAGATAAAGAGACAAAAGGGGAAGAGCAATGGCCGTTAAGTCAAAAGCTGTGGCAAAAAATGCCATCTACAATATGCTCTATAAGACAGTGGTACTGATTTTTCCAATGCTAACTTCGATGTATGTGTCGCGGGTTTTGCAGGAAGATAGAATTGGAAAGGTTGCCTATGCACAAAATATTGCTTCTTACTTCCTTGCACTTGCTCTATTGGGCTTTTCAGAATATGGCACAAGGGAGATGGCAAATGTAGCAAAGGACAGAGAAAAGACAAATATTGTCTTTTCAGAATTATTTTGTATCAATATTTTGTCCACAACGGTTGCCACGGTGCTATACATTTTATTGGTGTGTTCTCGGGCAAATTTGCGTGTAGATTTTTGGCTCTATATGGCCACAGGGCTGGTGATTTTTTCTAACTATGCCAATATTGATTGGCTGTATCGAGGTCAGGAAGAATATGGCTTTATCACAGGGAGAAGTACTATTGTCAAGATCGTTTCCTTGCTTTCTATGTTACTATTTGTCCATACAAAAAAAGACTTTGTGCTCTATGCACTGTTGACAAGTATGAGCACGGTATATAATAATGCTGTGAGCATTTTTCGGGCAAGGAAGTATGTGAGTTTTACTTTTCAGGGCTTAAATCTCAAGAGGCATATGGAAAGTATGTTAGAGCTTGCAGGAGTGGCCTTTTTTGGAAATCTCTACAATAAATTAGATACGACCATGCTTGGAAAGATGGCGGATGACGCATCAGTTGGATATTATTTTATCGCAAGTAAAATTATTGTTTTGGCAATGATTAGTTGCCAATCGGTTTCAGAAGTTATCTTTCCTAAATTGAGCAGAATGTACGAGGAAAAAGACAATGAAAAACTGGAGAGCCTTGTAGAAAAAGGGTTACAATTTTTGATCATCATTTCTTTGCCAGCAAGTATGGGCATTGCTTTGCTTGGAAAGGAAATCGTTGTGGCACTGTATGGAAGACATTTTTTAATGGCAGGTGCCACATTACAAATTTTTGCCCCAATGATGATTATTCGTCCGATGGCAGATTTAATCTGTTATCGCCTATTGATTAGTATAAAAATGGAAAAGAAAAGACTATTTGCCAGTATTTTGACCAGTGGTGTCAACTTTATTTGCAACTTATTGCTCATTCCCATGTGGAAGCAAAATGGTGCAGCTATTGCCTCGATTTTGTCAGAATTGGTGGTCAATGCAATTTTATTCTACTATGTGAGACAGCAGGTAAAAATTCGGGTAAAATGGTCGATTTTCCTCAAGACATTGTTAGCTACGACAATGATGTCGATTGCAATTATGGTGAGCAAGCTATGCCCTATTCCTGGGGCAATTCTTTCATTGGCTTGGTCAACCTTTATTGGGATAATGACTTATTTTTTGGTGAGTGTAGTTGCAAGAAATGAAGCAGTTATTACAATATTTCAAAAGATAAGAGAAATTATAAAAAAAGAAAAAAGGAGTGTATAAGATTATGTCATTATATTCAGGAGCAACATTGATGATTACAGGAGGAACAGGATCGTTTGGTAGAACTGTTCTTAAGCATTTCTTAGATAGTGATATTGGGGAAATTCATATTTTTTCAAGAGATGAGCTGAAACAGGATAACATGCGTCATGAATTGCAGGCAAAGTATCCAGAATTTTCTAAGAAAGTAAAATTTTTTATTGGCGATGTTCGTAACATTCAATCTTTAAAAGATGCGATGAATGGCGTAAACTTCATCTTCCATGCAGCAGCTTTAAAACAGGTACCTTCATGTGAATTCTTTCCTATGGAGGCTGTACGTACAAATATTATTGGTACGGATAATATGTTGCATGCCGCAATCGAAGCAGGTGTAGAACGCGTTGTCTGTCTATCAACGGATAAAGCTGCATATCCAATCAATGCTATGGGAATTTCTAAAGCAATGATGGAACATGTTATTTACGCAAATGCAAGAGTTGCCGCAGAAAGAGGCGGAACTGTCATCTGCTGTACTCGTTATGGAAATGTTATGGCTAGTAGAGGTTCGGTCATCCCTTTATTTGTTGAACAGATAAAAGCAGGAAAACCAATTACAATTACCAATCCGGACATGACTAGATTTTTAATGAATTTAGATGAGGCAGTAAACCTTGTGAAGTTTGCTTTTACTAATGCAAAACCGGGCGACTTATTTGTTCAAAAGGCAGATGCATCTACGATTGGGGATTTAGCAAAGGCAGTTCAGAAATTGTTTGGTGATACAGGTACTCAAATTATTGGGACTCGTCATGGTGAAAAACTATACGAAACATTAATGACAAGAGAGGAAAGATTGCGTGCAGAAGATATGGGCAACTATTTCCGTGTATCGGCAGATAATCGTGATTTAAACTACGATAAATTTGTTGTAAAAGGTGAAGTGCATACAATGGCTGATGAAGCGTATACTTCTCATAATACAAGAAGATTAGATGTAGACCAGACTGTCGAAAAGATTATGACAACAGACTATATCAAAGAAGAATTAGAAAAATTGAATAACAAGTAAGTATGAAGGTTATACAAATAAATTCTGTATATGGTTATGGTAGTACTGGAAAGATTGTCAAGGCTATACATCAGAATAACTTAGAGAACGGAATAGATAGTTATGTAATTTATGGTAGGACTTCAGCGTATGGTCATCAAAAAAGACAGGCCATAATCGATGATAGGGTTTTCTATTTTAACAATCTAGTTGGACAGGATTTACATGTATTAAAGGCTTTGATTTTTGATAAACATGGTTTATATAGTGAGAATAATACTAAAAAAATTTTGAGAAAGGTTGATGAAATTCAACCGGATATCATCCATCTACATAATATCCATGGATTTTATATTAATTATGAAATGCTATTCAAGTATATACGTCAACATCATATTAAAGTTGTTTGGACTTTACATGATTGTTGGTCATTTACTGGATATTGTTCACACTATGAATATAATGGATGCGATGGATGGAAATCTGGATGCAAAACATGTAAATTTAAAAATGTTTATCCATATCGTATTCTATCAAACTCGGCAAATAACTATGTACGCAAAATGAAGTCATTTGACTACGATAATATTGTTTTTGTTACGCCGTCCAACTGGCTAAAGAAGCAACTGTTGGAATCGTTCTTGAGAAGTCACTCATGCTTTGTTATACACAATAATGTGGATGTAACACACTTTAAATATAACTTGAATAACAATTTACGCAGTTTGTATGGAATTGGTGATAGAAAGGTTTTACTTGGAGTTGCTAGCCCATTTTCTAAACAAAAAGGGTTTGATGAATTTATTAAATTATCAAAGTTAGTAAACGATTCTTATCGAATTGTACTGATTGGCGTAAATAAAAAACAGCAAAAAAATTTACCATCAAATATGATAGGTATTTTGCGTACAGATAGCCAAGATGAATTGGCTCAATGGTATAGTTTGGCTGATTATTTCTTGAATTTAACTTTAGAGGATACATACCCAACGGTAAATTTAGAAGCAATGGCCTGTGGGACACCAGTAATTACATACAGAACTGGTGGAAGTACAGAAATTGTTGAGGGATATGGAACCGTAGTAGATCAGTATGATCTAAAGGGTTTAATGGTAGCAATAGAAAAAGATACAGAAGATCGTAAGCAACTTATATTTGACAATGATATGTGCGGTGATTACTTAAAGTTATATCGTCAAATTGTAAACTGAAGAATAGACATGAAAGATACTAATGACAATACAAAATTAAATCTTTTAAAGATTGCTTGGCACAAGTTTGCGGTTGAGTATCATTTTAATATTCCTAAGGATTTACTTGTTAGATATTGGCAGAAATATTGGCATGAACGTGGAAATATTAAAAAGTATGGTTTTCGATATCTCAATCCAGAAGATGCAAAGGAGTATGCGATTTGGCGCTCATATTTACCGTTGATAGAATATAAAAATGCATTTTATGACATTACTTTTCTGAGTAATCAAGAGATAAAGAATGTTGGTAAATATCCAATTCTAATCCAAGACGTTTTAGATATTAACAAAATTACGACGAAGTACATATGTATAGTTGATTCTGGATGCTGTATCTATAATCTCAATTTCCTTGATGAAAGATATTTTAAAGGATCTAATATTGTGTATTTTGATTATGATTTTTTAAAGGAAGATGGGACTAGAATTAACCCACAATTACTTCCTGATTATTCCTATGATACACTAAGAGGCTATAACTATATTGGTAACTGTTGGTTTGTAAAAACGGATGTAATGCGACAATTTGATAAAGAGGCGTGGAATCCTTATGGGTGGTTACTGAGGTTGAGTGATAAAGGGTATACATGGGAACATGTTCCTCAGATATTATATGGGACATATTTACCTGAGAGAAATCAAAAAAATATTCTTGAAGGATATTTGCAGGAATCTTTCCCTAATAGTCAGATAATCTCTAATCAAGATGGTGTTACGAATACAGTGCAATATTCTATAGAGGGAAGCCCGCTTGTTTCCATTGTTATTCCTATGCGTGATGGTGTCGAAGATACAAAGAAATGTATCAGTTCTATTTACGAAAAAACGACATATAAAAACTTTGAAATTATTATCGCAGATAATGGTAGCCAAAAATTAGAAACAAAAGAATACATTACTCAAGTTAAAAATATGTATACAAATATACATGTTATCTCGATAGATATACCATTCAATTATTCAAGGATTAACAATATAGCAATACGTAATAAAGCTCGGGGCGAGTTCATAGTTCTACTAAATAATGACACATCTGTAATTACTGAAAATTGGCTAGAACAGATGGTAGGCTATGCACAATTAAAGCATGTGGGTAGTGTGGGTGTGAAACTTCTTTATCCAGATACGACTTTACAACATGCGGGTGTAATAGCGGGTAAGTCGGGGGTTGCTTCACATCGATATTACCGTAAGGATTATGCAGAGAAAGATTACATGCATGCATTATCGATTCCATATGATGTTGCTTGTTGTACGGCAGCTTGCTTGATGTTTAGAAGGTCTTGTTTTGATGAAGTTGGCGGCTTAAATGAGGAACTTGCAGTTAATTTCAATGATGTTGACTTTGGATTTAAACTATTAGACAGAGGATATCATAATATATTCTTACCGAGTGTTGAGTTATTCCACTATGAATCAAAGTCTCGAGGTCTAGATATTACTAAAGAGAAGCTTATCAGATATCGACGTGAGGTTAAATACATGCAAGAAAAATGGAGCGTATATTTAAAACATGATCCATATTACAGTAATTTGTTTGATAAAGCATACGACTATCGATTAAAACTTGGTGTTCTAAAAGAGGATTTAGACGACTCGTCTGAAAAGTGAGAATTATTTAGTGATACATGATAAAATAAAAATATTGAGAGATTAAGGAGATTTTATTATGAAGGGAATTATTTTGGCGGGGGGATCTGGAACACGATTATACCCACTCACAAAAGTAACATCCAAACAATTGCTGCCAGTTTATGATAAACCAATGATTTTTTATCCAATTAGTACTTTGATGCTTGCTGGTATTCGCGACATTCTAATTATTTCTACACCACATGATTTGCCTAATTTTGAACGCCTTTTAGGGGATGGATCAAGTATGGGTGTGCGTTTCTCTTACAAAGTTCAGGAAAGACCTGATGGGCTTGCACAAGCGTTTGTATTAGGAAAAGAATTCATAGGAGATGATACTGCGTGTCTGGTATTAGGTGATAATATTTTCTATGGAAACCATTTTGGCAGAATGTTAAGAGAAGCTGTACGTAATGCAGAGGATAATCATCGTGCAACTGTATTTGGCAAATATGTAAATGATCCAGAAAGATTTGGTATTGCAGAATTCGATGATAATGGAAAGGTTATTTCTCTTGAAGAAAAACCAGTGCATCCAAAATCAAATTATGCGGTTGTTGGCTTGTATTTCTATGATAATCGTGTCGTAGAGTATGCTTCTACATTGAAACCTTCTGCACGTGGAGAATATGAGATAACAGATTTAAATCGCATTTTCTTGGAAAATGGTGATTTAGATTTACAAGTTTTAGGCAGAGGATTTTCGTGGGTAGATACAGGTACAGTAGAATCTATGGCGGAAGCTACAAACTATGTGCGCTCAATTGAACATATCCAAGGCATACGTATTTCTGTTCCAGAAGAGATTGCGTTCTATAATGGTTGGATAAGTAAAGAAGAATTGTTAGCAACAGCTGAAGAATATGGAAAGAGTCCGTATGGTCAATATTTAAAGAATATTGCAAAGGGTAATATACAAGATACCATCACAAAAGTGACGAAGGAGAATAAGTAGAATGAATATTATTGTTACAGGTGGAGCAGGTTTTATTGGTAGTAATTTTATTTTCCACATGCTAAAGGAACATCCAGATTATCGTATTATCTGTGTTGATGCATTAACATATGCAGGAAATCTATCTACTCTAGAACCGGTTATGGATAATCCGAATTTCCGATTTGTGAAGTTGGATATTACAGATAGAGAAGGTGTATATAAGTTATTTGAAGAAGAACATCCAGATATGGTTGTTAACTTTGCGGCCGAATCACATGTAGACCGTTCGATTGAAGATCCGGAAATTTTCTTACGAACAAATATTATCGGAACTGCTGTATTAATGGATGCGTGTCGCAAATACGGTATTCAAAGATATCATCAGGTATCTACAGATGAAGTATATGGTGACTTACCATTAGATCGTCCTGATCTATTCTTTACAGAAACAACACCAATTCATACATCATCACCATATAGTTCTTCTAAGGCTTCTGCTGACTTATTGGTACTTGCATATCATAGAACCTATGGATTACCTGTAACATTAAGCCGTTGTTCAAATAACTACGGTCCATATCACTTCCCAGAGAAGTTAATTCCATTAATGATTATCAATGCATTACATGATAAGCCATTGCCTGTTTATGGTGAGGGCTTAAACGTGCGTGACTGGTTATATGTTGAAGACCATTGCCGTGCAATTGATTTAATCATTCACAAGGGCCGTGTAGGAGAAGTTTATAATGTCGGTGGGCATAACGAAATGAAGAATATCGATATTGTAAAGATTATCTGTAACGCCTTAGGAAAACCTGAGTCATTGATTACACATGTTGTTGATCGTAAAGGACATGACATGCGTTATGCAATTGACCCAACTAAGATTCATAATGAATTAGGATGGTTACCTGAGACTAAGTTTGAAGATGGCATCAAGAAGACAATTGAATGGTATTTAGCTAATGAAGATTGGTGGAAGCCAATTATTAGTGGAGAGTATCAAAAGTATTATGATAAAATGTACGGGAACCGATAAGGTTCTCGTTTCGTATGTTTGAAAGGATTGAAAATATGAAAGTGTTAGTTACAGGAGTATCAGGACAACTTGGTCATGATGTTATGAATGAGTTAGCAAAGAGAGGGCATGAAGGAATTGGAAGTGGCATGGAAGAAGTATATGCCGGGATTCAAGATGGTACATCAGTCGAGACAATGCCTTATGTTCAACTAGACATAACAGATGAGAATGCTGTAAGTAAAATGATTCATGAAATCAAACCGGATGTGGTTATACATTGCGCAGCATGGACGGCAGTAGATATGGCCGAAGATGATAATTTGGTTGAAAAAGTACGTTTGGTAAATGCTAAGGGAACACAGTATATCGCATCTGCATGCAAAGATATTGATTGTAAAATGGTTTATATCTCAACAGATTATGTATTCAATGGACAAGGTGAAACACCATGGCAACCTGATTGCAAAGACTATGCACCATTGAACGTATATGGACAGACAAAGCTTGAGGGTGAACTGGCTGTTGCGAATACATTGGACAAATACTTTATTGTACGTATTGCGTGGGTATTTGGTAAAAATGGTAAGAATTTTATTAAGACAATGTTGAAGGTTGGTAAAACACACGATGAAGTACGTGTTGTAAATGATCAGATTGGGACACCAACATATACATTAGATCTATCTAGATTATTGGTTGATATGTGTGAAACCGAAAAGTATGGATACTATCATGCTACAAATGAAGGTGGATATATTTCTTGGTATGATTTCACGAAAGAAATCTATCGTGTTGCTGGCTATACAACAAAGGTAATACCTGTAACAACTGCAGAATATGGTTTAGCAAAAGCTGCACGTCCATTTAATTCTAGATTGGATAAATCTAAATTAATTGAGAATGGATTTCAACCTCTTCCAACTTGGCAAGATGCGGTTGAAAGATATGTGAAAGAACTGGATTTAGATAACTTATAAGAAAGAGGATATTTATGGGACAAATTCAAGTAGAAAAGAATGTAGGTGGAATTGAAGGTCTTACTGTCATTACACCTGCTGTACATGGGGATGACCGTGGATACTTCATGGAAACGTATAATGAAAATGATATGAAGGAAGCTGGAATTGATATTACATTTGTACAAGATAATCAATCTATGTCCAAAAAAGGTGTATTACGTGGTTTACATTATCAGAAGCAATTTCCTCAGGCAAAGTTAGTGCGTGTAATTAAAGGTAGTGTATTTGATGTTGCTGTAGATTTGCGTGCTGAGTCGAAGACATATGGGAAATGGTATGGAATAGAACTAACGGAAGAAAATAAAAAGCAGTTCTTAGTGCCTGCAGGATTTGCACATGGTTTTTTAGTTCTTAGTGATATTGCGGAGTTCTGCTATAAAGTTACAGATTTTTATCATCCAAATGACGAGGGTGGAATTGCTTGGAATGATCCAGAATTAGGTGTTAAATGGCCACAGGTATACGGTGAGTACCCAGGCAGCGCAGACGCGTCTGAATACCGTATGGAGGATGGGACAAAATTATCGCTAAGTGTAAAAGACCAAGTCTTGCTTGGCTTAAAAGATACATTCAAGTTTTAATATGACTAGTGTAAAGAAGAATATTGGTTACCAAACAGTATATCAAATATTGGCGACAGTCTTACCATTAATCACGGCACCATATTTATCGCGCGTTTTTGGCGCAGAGAATCTAGGTATTTTTTCATATACTACATCGGTAATTAGCTATTTTACATTATTTGCGATGCTCGGTTTTATTAACTATGGAACCCGTACAATAGCCTCTAAAAGAAACAATATAGTTGATAGAGATAGAACTTTTTGGGAAATCTATAGTTTGCAGTTAATTACAAGTTTAATTTCAATTACTGTCTATGTACTTTATTTAGCATTTATTTGTCGCGAAAATCGTGATATTGCATTAATTCAGTCAATCGCAATTTTAGCGTGCTTTCTAGATGTTAACTGGTTTTTCTTTGGAACAGAACAGTTTAGTTTGACGGTAAAAAGAAATATTTTTGTGAAGTTAACATCTGTAACATTAATTTTGTTGTTTGTTCGTAAGCCTTCGGATTTACCTTTGTATACCATGATTATGACGGGAAGTACTGCTATAAGTCAGATCATTTTATGGTACTACATTCCAAAAAATATTAAGTTTTATCGTATACATTTTAAGGATATTATTTATCACATTCGTCCTGTTATTACACTGTTTGTACCTATTATGGCAATGAGTGTATATCAAATTATGGATAAAACGATGCTCGGTGTTATGAGTACACGTGCAGAAAGTGGTTACTACTTTAACGCAGATAGTATTGTGAATGTACCTGTTAATATATTGATTGGATTTGGAATGGTATTGATGCCGAAAATTTCAA
The DNA here is from genome assembly GCA_938041275.1 of uncultured Solobacterium sp. Classification (GTDB taxonomy): domain Bacteria; phylum Bacillota_I; class Bacilli_A; order Erysipelotrichales; family Erysipelotrichaceae; genus Bulleidia. The sequence goes on along the minus strand of CALISH010000154.1, from coordinate 14,746 downwards.
CGTTAATTTTCGAAGAAAAACATAAAGAAGCTGATCAACTGTTTTTAACTTCCATGCGAGGTGTAATTTTAATTGGTTCGGCTTTATCGCTAGGTATTGCGTCGGTTGCAAAAGAGTTTACGCCAATATTTTTTGGCCCTGGTTATGAACCGTGCGTCACTCTTATTATCTGTTTTTCACCGATATTAATTATAAAAGGATATTCAGATGCGATACGCTCGCAATATCTGATACCCAATCGATTAGATCATATTTATATCTATTCTGTATTTATAGGTGCAGGTGTAAATCTTATCTTTAATCCTCTGTTGATTCCGAAGATGGGGGCTTTAGGAGCTGTTATAGGGACGCTATTTGCCGAGATTAGCTCTTGCACTGCACAATTTATATTTGTAAGAAAACGGATTAACTTTTGGCCTGCATTGCAAAAGAGTTTTGTATACATTTTTTGTGGGTTAATCATGGCTGCGATTGTAAGAGTTGTTGCGGGACTTATACATCCTGGAATAATTTCATTATTGGTTGAAATTCTGGTTGGTGCGTTTGTTTATATTATACTTGCAGGCTTATATACTTGGTTCTGCGATGCAGAATTACGCAGAATATTATTTAATAGATAGCGAGGAATGAAGAATCATGAAAATATTATTCTTAACTAATTATCCAGCGCCATATCGAGTTCATTTCTTTAATGAACTAGGAAAGAAATGTGAATTAACAGTTGCGTTTGAAGAGAGACCGGAAGAACAGAACGAACGCGAGATGAGTTGGTTCAATTTAGATTTCAAAAATTTCAAAGCTATTTATTTAGAAAATAAGAAGATTTACTCAATAAAAGACAGGAAACACTATAAGGCGGTAATTGCATTTTCTATCAAGAAATTAATCAAAGAAGGGAATTTTGACCATATTATTTTAGGCGGATATGCGACATTAACAGCAATGTATGCAATTCAGTATATGCAATTTTGCAGAATACCATACTGGATAGAGATTGATGGCGGAATAAAACAAAAGAGAAATTTTATTGTACATGCACTTCAGAAACATTTTGTTTCAAAAGCAAAAGGATATTTTAGCCCAAGTAAACCAGCAGATGAATATCTTGAATCATTGGGGGCTAGTAAGGATAAGATTTTCCGCTATCCTTTTAGTTCCTTATCGAGAGAAGATATTCTACCAACAATATTAACTACTGAAGAGAAAGAAATAATTCGAAATAAATTGGGCATGAAAGAACGTAAGATAGTTGTATCTGTTGGACAGTTCATCCCACGCAAAGGATTTGATTTATTAATTAAGGCATCCAAACAAATAAATCCAGATGTTGGAATTTATATCATCGGTGATGGGATTACACAGAAATATATAGATTTAAAAGAGGAGTATGATAACCTAGATAGGGTTCATTTCATAAGTTTTAAATCAAAAAATGAACTAGAAGAATATTATCGAGCTTCAGACTTATTGTGCTTCCCAACAAGGTACGATATCTGGGGTCTTGTTATTAATGAAGCAATGGCAAATGGACTGCCTATTATCACTACAGATAAATGTATTGCTGGTCTTACATTGGTTGATAAGACTAATGGTAAGATTATTCCGACTGATGATGTAGAAAAAATTACAGATACAATAAATGAAATGATTATATCAGACAATCTTGATGAACTTGCAAAGAATAGCTTGAGGAAGATAGAAAAATACACATATACAAATATGGTCGAAGATCATATTAGGGTATTAGTCAAATAAATTATTTTTGAACTTCAAACTTACTTCATCATGGTATAATTAACCGGTAGTGTAAGAGGAAAAAGATATGGCAAAAAAATTAGCAGCAAAAAACAAAACAAGATGGAATAAGATATCTTTATCGTTATTATTAATAACGATTATTTGCGTAATTCTTGCGATAGGATGGAACGTTATTGGTATTTTATTTCGTCAGAGCGGTGCGGGTGTTACGATTGAAAAAGAAAAAATTTCTGATAAATACACCAATGCATACTATACAATTGGGAATAATCCAACTGAAATTGCCAAATCTTATTTTCTCGAATTAAATGATGCAATTACAGCAAATGATACAACAGAAATTGCTAAAGATGTTGTTAAAAACTTTATTTGCCAATACTATACTTGGACAAATAAAGATGGAAACTATGACATAGGTGGAATGCAATACATTTATTCACCACGGAAAAAAGATTTTGAAAGATATACACTCTATAATTTTTATAAAGATATGGATTTATACATCACACAACTTGGTCGTGATCATCTGATTGAAGTATCTGAAGTAATGATAAATAGTGCTTCTGCAGCAGAGGACTATACAGTCACATCGCCTACTGGGGAAAGTGTTACTTTACCTAGTGTTACAGTGGATGCTTCATGGAAATATAAATCGGATACTGGAATGGACATCAATTCAATCCAAGTACATGCGATTTTCCGCGTTGTAAATAATAACGGAAGAATGGAAATTGCATCTATAACGGAGGGTTAATCAAATGGGTCAAAATCGAGAACATTTACAGGAAAAACCTGTAGGTAAAAAGAAAAGACGTAGTATTTCACGACAGCAATTATCAATTAATTTCATGATGTCATTTGCGACTGCTCTCTTCAATATATTAGTAGTCTTATTAGTATATAGGATTACAAAATATTCAACTGTTAGTAAACTTATGTTTATTTTAGGTAATGGCGTGGTATTGCTGTTCTTATTGATATTTGATTTATTAGTTTTCTTATCTATTCGTACACGTAGACCACGCATATTGATAGCTTGTTTAATTGTATTAACGTTTTTGGTACCGTCAACGGAGTACGCTTGGACACTTGTGAGCCGTGTAAATAACAGTATTGAACAAATTGTAGAAACTGAGAGCGAGGAGAGTGTTTCTGCTTCATTTATTATCTACACTGAGTCCGTGGGTTCACCAATCATACAGATTGATGATTTATCTGGTAAGAAAGTAGGCGTTTTGTCTGGTACTCATATGGCCGAAGTTGCACAGAAAAGACTGGAGAATGAAGGAATCACAGCTACTATCGTCAACTATACAAATTCGATAGAAGAATTTACGGCTCTTATAAACGGCGAAATTGATGCTGCTGTCTTACCTCCAACATATGCAACTACAATCGGAGAAGATCAAAATCTAAAGACTTTTGTAGATAAAACAAAATCGATTCTAAACTTCTCTGATACAGTTACAACATCTGCTCAAGAGGGAAGCAATAAAGATTTAACAAAGGATCCATTTACAGTTTTATTAACTGGTGAAAATGAAGGACTCGCAGATACAATTATCCTAATGTCCGTCAATCCAGTTAGTATGAAAATTACAATGACGTCTATTGCACGTGACTCATATGTTCCTATTACGTGTAATGGATATGGTAAAAGTAAAATTAATGCAGCGCATTATACAAGTGAAGGTTGCATGGTAGATACAGTAGAAAATTTGACGGGTGTACATATTGATTACACGGTTGAATTTAACTTTGCAAGTGTTATTCAAATTGTAGATGCAGTTGGCGGTGTGGATGTAGATATTACTGAATCTTTTGATGCCCAGTCCTGGGATATTGAAAGTGATTCATTAGTTGTATATCATATTGAAGCTGGTGATAATCAGCATTTAAACGGACAATTAGCATTAGGCTATGCACGCGAACGTCATGCGTTTGCTGATGGTGATTTTGCACGTCAGCGACATCAACAAGAGATCATTTCCAAAGTTATTGCGAAGATTATGGCACTAAAGGATCCAAATATGGCTGTGTCAGTATTGGAAGCTGCTGGTGAAAATGTGAAGACAAATATTTCTGTTGAGCAGTTATTAAATTTTGTGACATACATTATGGCAAAATCACAAAGATATTATGATGGTAGTAATTTATCTGGTGTATTGAATATACAATCATCACGTATTTTTGGATATGATTCTTCTGTTTGGAATGAAGGGTTACAAATGAACCTATATACATACGAAATATATAAAGGTTCAGTTATTGCTGAAGCAAACAATATTGAAAGAAATACAAATTTAAATTCTCCATATTCAATACCAGATAGTGTAAACTGGGATGCCACACAGGATTATCCTGTCCCACCTGTTTCAAAAGATTATGTCTACGAGTATAAGGATCGTAGTTAGATTTATTAATTTTGGTTTATTCTTCAGCTAATTGAAAACAATAGTAATTATTTCGAAAATTCTAGTCAGTTTGTTCCATTACTTGGCAATGTTGAAGAAGTGTGGAAGTCTATCATTGATTTTAAAACATGCAGGTAGCATACAGAAAGGCTGTAATTTTTATATGAAATTATTTGAAAAAGAAAATTTAAAAAAATCGATAATATTTTTTCTCATACTTTCTATAATGCTTCTGTTGATACAAATTCCTTTTTATTCCGCGCGTAAATATGGCTATCACTATAAGAACGTTTACCAGAAAGTTGAGACATTTAAAAAGTATGAAAATCAGCCCTTAGATGTTTTATATTTGGGGGATAGTGTAGGATGGGCAACTTTTTCTCCAAAGGCACTTTGGAATAATAATGGCTTTACTTCGTATAATTTATGCACCTCTGGGCAATGGTTAGAAGATACGAATGCAATTCTTTCGGAGATTGGTGAAAGAATGCCAAAAGTATTAGTGATTGAGGGTAGCATGTTGTTTGGACATCCGAATCAAATAAAGACTCTCTTCTATAGAAATTTTCCGTTATTCCGTTATCATGATTATTTTCGCTATACAAGTGAGATCAATATTTTTGAGAATCCAGCAAAAGGATTCAATAGTTCAGGTATTGTACAGCCTTTTAATAATGGGAATGATTACATGCAACAGGTAGGGGATAATGATGTGATGAAGGATGATTCTATGCAATATTTAGAAAATATTCTTGCAAAGTGTAAGAAATTTAACACAGAAGTTATTGTTGCAGCAGTACCAAATGGAAAAGGTTGGAATCATTCAAAACATCAGTATCTTGCAAACTATTGCCAAAAAAAGGGATTGCCTTTTATAGATTTTAATATGTTATTAGATAATATTCATTTTGATTGGCAGACAGATACACGTGATGGTGGTGAGCACCTCAATAACTCGGGATCGACTAAAGTTATGGAGTATTTATCAAAATACCTACATGATAATTATCCATTAGAAGATAAGCATAATAATACTGATTTTCAATCATGGAATGAATTATTTGAAAGGGGTAAATAGATATGAGCCTAAGTTATCATTCGTTAATATTTCTGTTCGTTCTTTTACCAACTTTAATGGTTGCTTATAATGCATTTCCACATAAAATGCGACGTTATATTATTCTTTTATTTAATTATGTATTTTTGATCATGTGGTCTAAGAAACTGGTTCTAGTACAGATATGCTTAATGTTGATCACCTATATAATAGGTCTTAAAATTCAAGATATTCAACGTCAAGGAAGAGATAAGATATATAAGCGGATTGCAAAACGATATATGTGGTTTGGGATTGCTATGAATTTGGGGACATTGGCAATATTTAAATATTTAAATTTTTTTGCGGAGTTAGGGGCAAATTTTCTTAATATTCAATTTACACCACTAAATGTGCTAATTCCTGTTGGTATCAGCTATTATACATTACAACAAATTGCATATTTAATAGATATCTCATCACGCAATGTAGAAGCAGAGAGGAGCATTATTAACTTTGCGATATATACAAGTTTTTTTGCAACCATCCTCCAAGGACCTATCACAAGATATGCTGAGGTTAAAGAAGATATTGCAAATTTAACTGCTATTAAGCTTAATAATTCCATTCATGGATATGAGAGAATCCTCTTTGGGCTATTTAAAAAGATAGTGCTAGCTGATAGAATCGCACCTGCTGTAAATTATTTATTTAACCTGCATGCTTCAGTTGGAAGTCTTACAGTATTAGCCGCTGCTCTTTGTACGGTGCAGTTATATATGGATTTTTCGGGTACTGTAGATATCTCAATTGGTGCAGCGAAAATATTTGGTATTCATTTACCAGAAAATTTCAAACAACCATTTTTTGCTAAAAATGCTACAGATTTTTGGCATCGTTGGCATATGACATTAAGTCGTTATTTAAGAGATTATGTATTCTATCCAATATCGTTGAGTAGAATAATGATGGGACTTTCAAAGTACCTAAAAAAACATCACTGTAAATGGCTTGCAAAAGTAACGGGTCCCATTATTGCTTTATTTGTTGTTTGGCTGTGTAATGGGTTGTGGCATGGTGCAAATATTCTGTTCATCTTGTATGGAATGTATTATTTTATGCTTATGATAATAGAAATTTTATTAGAAAAGCCATGGAAATTATTTTTGAATTATTTTAAGTTAACGGATAGTAGTAATATTGTCATAATTTTTAGATTTATTAAATTATTAATCGTTGTCTGTTATGGTGAAATGATGTGTAGAGTTTCTGGTTTTAGTGAATTACTTACTATGACAAAGAGTATCTTTACCAATTTTAATATAAATCAGTTACCCTTAGTAATACCCAATATGCCTTTATTGATATCAGACTGGGTTATTATTTTTTGGGGTATACTAATTATATTCATAATAGGTTTATATAAAGAAAATAAAGTAAATTTACAGGCAAAATTTGATTCTTTAAATACTTGGAAGAGATGGGGAATACTATATATTTTAATTTTTACTATAATATTGTTTGGAGCATATGGACCAGGGTTTGACAATATTGCGATGATTTATGCAGGATTTTAGGCACAGTTGAGTTGTATAAGTAGTTATAAATTGATGAATTCTATCTATTGGATTAGAATTTGGCTTAATTAACTCATAGTGGACTTAATATCATTGATGAGCGTTCATATGCACATCACTATTAAAAATACATAATAGATTAGTTTCATGATAAAGGAGAAATCTATTATGCATGAAACAGAATTAATCACTAGCTTTAACAAACTAACACAATCACAACAGGACCGCATCCAATCTAAATGATTGCTTGGGTGATAATAGACTATATCAGTGTCCTTATTGTCACAAGAAGACAAAGATGATCAAGAAGGGCTTTGCCCGTGGTAAACAGCGATATCTCTGTATGGATTGTTATCACAAGTTTACCTATGATTCACATATGATAACTTCCTTTTTGAAGATCGATGTAGATGAGTTTATAGAGATCTGTATCGATACCTTGACGATGGTTCCTATCCATAAGACTGCAGCACGTCTAAATTGTTCTATCAAATGTGTATTTCTAAATCGTCATAAATTTCTTAGCATGCTTGAAAAGTATTTGGAATCAGAAAAAATACAACTATCTGGAACGATAGAGTTTGATGAAACATATGTTCTTGAATCTTCCAAAGGTTCTTCCTTGAAGCACAGAAAAGCTCGCCATAGAGGCAAGCCTTCAAGGTTTAGAGGAATATCCCATGAACAAATATGTATCGTCACCACAACAGATAGAAATGAACACGAGATATTCTTAGCAGTTGGGCAATCCCGACCAACCAAAGATATTATACAGGATACCTTCAAAAACAATATTACACAACGCTCTATCATCTACACAGACGGAACAGAATGTTATAACTCTTTGGCAGAATATAAGAATTGTAAAGTAGTACATCAACTGATGTACTGCATTGTTTGTATGTATGCGTAGGTTTATGGAGATGGATCTTAATGAATTATATGAAAAGCTTGTATGGATGATATGTTATCCATTTTTGATAACCAAAAAAGTATTACAGAACCACAATTTATTTAGTTTCTCAATACAGTAAGAAATTACAAGTCCACGGTAAGTTAATTAAGCCTAGAATTTATGATGTCTTGCAATGTATAATATGTGTTCGTACTGATTATGAGGATGATGGATATGCAAAGATTTGACAAGATTATTATTGGAGCAGGGTTATATGGTTTATATTCTGCTTTGTTCTGTGCAAAAAGAGGACAGAGAGTTATTGTATTAGAATGCGACCCAACACCATTCAGAAGGGCTACCTATATTAACCAGGCTAGAGTCCACCAAGGTTATCATTATCCACGCTCTATTTCTACAGCATTAAAGTCGGCTGGCTACTTTGAACGTTTTAATAAAGATTATGATTTTTGTATCAATCGAGAGTTTGACCAGATTTATGCAACGTCTAGCCAGTATTCTTGGTCTGATGGAAAACAATTCAAAGATTTCTGTAAGGCAGCAGATATTCCTTGTGAACAATTGGTGCCAGAAAATTATTTCAAATCAGGGATGTGTAATGGTGTATTTAGAACAAGAGAATATACATATGATGCAAAAATCCTATTAGATTACTTCTTGGAAGAACTAAAGAAATATCCTAATGAAGCTGCAATCAAGTATGGAGTTGATATTACAACGATTGATAAGACAAGTGATTCCTATATCATTCATACGGCTGAAGGAATTGATTATGAATCATGTTTTGTACTGAATGCAACCTACGCTAGCACAAATCAAATTTTAGAGAAAGTTGGATTTGAAAAGTTTGGCATTAAATATGAGTTATGTGAAATCATCTTGTGCGATGTAAATGAGAAATTGAAGGATATTGGTTTCACTGTCATGGATGGACCGTTCTTTTCCATTATGCCGTTTGGTAAAACAGGTCTACATTCTCTGACATCAGTAACATTTACACCACACACAACAAGTTATGATGGTTTGCCTACATTTGAATGTCAGAAGGAGAGTGGTGGTTACTGTTCTCCAACAAATTTAGGTAACTGCAATGATTGTCCGGCGAAGCCAAAGACAGCTTTCCCATATATGGCAAATCTTGCGAGAAAATACATGCTTGATGAGTATGGATTTGAATATAAAGGTTCTCTCTTCTCCATGAAACCAATTCTAATGAGTTCGGAGATTGATGATTCTAGACCTACAGTAATTCGAAAGTATTCCGAGAATCCAACATTTGTTGGTGTTCTTTCTGGAAAGATTAATACAGTATATGATTTAGATGAGGTATTGAGTGATGGAGAATAAGGAAAAGAATTTTGCGTCAGCAGTAGTTTACGTTAGAAACGCTGAAAATCGATTAGAAAAGTTTTTGAAGACTATTATTTCAACAATGGAAGATAACTTTGCACACTCTGAAGTAATTTGTGTCAATGATGCTTCTGATGATAAGTCATTAGAGATTATCAAGAAAACAAGTGAGATAGCAAAATCTACAAGTGTGTCTGTGATTAATATGAGTTACTTCCATGGTTTAGAGTTATCCATGGATGCGGGTATTGATATGTCTATTGGAGACTTCGTGTTTGAATTTGATAATACAACATTAGACTTTAATCCTGAAATGATTATGACAATCTATTATCGTTCCTTGAAGGGATACGATATTGTTAGTGCATCTCCAGATCGTAAGGAAAAATTCACATCAAACTTATTCTATAAAGTGTTTGATCGATTCACAGACTATTCATATAAGATGACAACTGAAAGCTTCAGAATTTTGAGTAGACGTGTCATTAACCGTGTTAGTTCAATGAATAAGACAATTCCATATCGTAAGGTTGTATACGCAAACTGCGGTCTTAAGACGGATAATCTTAAGTACGATGTTATAAATAATATTGCATTTGATGAGGATGTACGTGAAAAGAAGTATCGTTCTAACCTCGCTGCCAATTCATTGCTATTATTTACAGATATTGGCTATCGTTTTGCAAAGTTTATGACAGTATTTATGATGGTTGTTTCTGTATTTATGGTGCTTTATTCTGTCGTTGTATATCTTACAGCTAATCCAGTTGTTGGATGGACAACAACCATCTTATTCTTATCCGTTGCATTCTTCGGATTATTTGGAATTTTAACAATTATCATCAAATATCTACAATTATTAGTTGATTTAGTGTTTAAGAGAAAACAATATAGTTTTGAAAATATTGAGAAGTTAACGAAGTAGGAGATTTTTATGAAGAAGGCACTCGTTGGATATACAGGTTTTGTAGGAAGTAATATTTACGCTGCTACTGATTTTGATGCAGTATACAATTCTAAAAATATTGAAGAAGCGTTTGGTACAAATCCAGATTTATTGGTATATGCTGGATTGCGTGCTGAAAAATACTTGGCAAATAATGCGCCAGAACAAGATATGGCATTAATTGTACAAGCCGAAGAAAATATTACAAAGATCAACCCTAAAAAACTTGTACTAATTTCAACAATTGATATTTTCAAGGTGCCTGTTAATGTGGATGAAAACTCTACAATCGATACAAATAACCTGCATGCATATGGATACAATCGTTATCAACTAGAACTTTGGGTTAGAAAACATTATCCAGATGCACTAATCATCCGTTTGCCTGGATTATTTGGAAAGAATATTAAGAAGAATTTTATCTTTGATTTTATCAATGTCATTCCATTCATGTTAAAGAAAGAAAAATTTGCTGAGTTAGTTAAAAGGGATTCTTCTTTAGAAAAGTATTATGTATTACAGGACAATGGTTTCTACAAAGTGAATTGTTCTGAAGAAGATCGAGAACTATTAAAGAGTAAATTTAAGGCATTGCAATTCTCGGCATTAAATTTTACAGATAGTAGAAGTATATATCAGTTGTATAATCTTGGAAGATTATGGAGTGATATTGAAGTGGCATTAGAAAATAATCTTCATATGTGGCATCCTGCAACAGAACCTGTATCTGCAGGAGAAGTATATGAATATTTAACTGGAGAACAGTTTGTAAATGAAATAAATGGTACACCTGCAAATTATGACTATAAGACAATCTATGACACCCTGTATGGTGGTTCTAAGGGGTATATTTGTAATAAAGAGACTGTATTAAATGAAGTAAAGAAATTTGTGGAGGAATCGAATGAAAATAAATAAACTAAAAATTATCATCACAATTATTGTAAGTGTTATGGTATTTTGTTTAACATTTTTGATTGGACCATTAGATTTCTTTTCGCATGGTTATTTTGCAAATGAGATTAATGTTTCTCAAATAGATGACGTTAATTTATCTCGTTATAACTTGGCTTTAGGTGAATATGTAACAAGTTTTGTTCCATTAAATCGTCATCTTACAGGCATTGAAATTTATATCGAAAACAACCCTGTCGAGAATGCTGGAGATTTATTAATCTCTATCCAAGATGCTGAAGGTAACGAAATAGAATCAGAGAAGATAGCGTTAAATACAATAAAAGAAAATAGTTGGCATAAGTTTTATTTACATAAAAAATATACAGTAGGAAAGGAATATGTTTTACATATAACAGCGGAAAATACTAATATATTTCCATCTCTTGTGAAGACGAGTCAACCACAATCGGTATCTGAAATAACCGAAGGAAATGCATTAATTGTATTTGCATATAAAAAATCAACTTTTATTGCTTCAGAAAAATTATTTTTGATAATTGCTCTTCTTTCAATATGGGTAATATATATTTCAAATTTATTTAAGCCGTGTATTAAGAAGATATTAAAAAATACAGGTATTTTTGGATTGCTTTTGGTAGTTTTGAGTTGGAATTATACATTTAACTTTATGGATAGTTTAAATACGCAATTTTCAGGATTCCAAAATGATAGTGAATCTATAGTTATAGGTACACTTAAAGCCGATAAAATGGATGCATATCATGCTACTGGGGCAGAGGCGAAATATGGCTTGGGCAATTTTATTGATACGCACGGTTATATAGATGAACTTGTAAGAAATGTATATACAATTCGAACGGATGAAAATTGGACATCAGGTTATGCTAATGATGGTACTGCTATTTTAATTCAAAATAATTTGTATAATCAGAAAGTATCCATTGTAGGTAATTATATTCAATTTGCAAATGGTGAGACATATCAAATTTTAAAAGTTACAACAATTGAAGATAGTATCCGATTAGATTTAAATAGTAAAGATATTAATGCAAATAAAAATGGTCAGATTGCTTCAATTTCATTTTTAGATACACATGGTGATAAACTCCCAAGCGCATATCTGGAGCCGTATAAGAGTCAATATGGTCTTCAAGGGAAAATATTTAGGAGAATGGTCAAATCTCTTACATTAGAACAAGCAGTTCCATTTTTGAGGCTATGCTGTTCGCTAATAACCGCATCTATATTTATTTTGATATGCTTCCTATTGAAAAAGAAATATAACTTGCTAGTATCTGTGTGTTTCTGTATCACGTTTTGGTTATCTCCGTGGATTATTAATTTTGCTCAGAATTTATACTGGGTCGAATTCACATGGTTCGTTCCAATGGCTGTGGGATTAGCATGTTCATTAAAAGTTGATAATCGAATATGGAGAATACTGTCGTATGTACTTTCGACCGTCTCAATCTGTATTAAATGTTTATGTGGATATGAATACATTTCCACGATTATGGTAGGACTGGTAATATTTTTGATTGCAGATTTAGTTGTAGCTTTAAGTCAGAAAGATAAAAAAAGAGTTATACTTCTGTTCAAAACAATATTTATTATGGGCTTGATGGCATTACTTGGATTTATTATTGCAATAATTATGCATGCAGGTATTAAAGGCGATGGGAATATACTATTAGGTATAAAACACATCATCCAAGAAGACGTGATGCGAAGAACGTCTGGTGCAGATTTAAATCAATTCGATCCTGTGTATTGGCCTTCGTTTAATGCGTCAATCTGGCAGGTTTGCATGATGTATTTTAACTTCCAAACAGAAATCATAACTGGTATCAATGGAAATTTATTCCCACTACTAAGTATTCTACCAATATTTGTGTTTGTATCTGATTTCCACAATAACAAGAAAAATATTGGAGTCATTACACTTTATGCATTAAGCTTCTTTGGATCGATTTCTTGGTTGGTGTTAGCTAAATCCCACTCTTATATACATACGCATATTAACTTCATAATATGGTATTTTGGATTTATACAAATTTGCATTTATATTTTGTTAGACAAATCAATCAGAATTTTTAGAAAGGATGGATCCAAAAATGACTAGGCTTGCGATTTCAAATATTGCATGGGGCAATAATGATGATGAAACGGTCTACAGATGGATGCAAGAATATGGTTTTACTGGATTAGAGATTGCACCAACAAGAATATTTCCAACAAAACCATATGAGAACCTCACGAATGCAACTAACTGGAGTAGAGAATTAAATGAAAAATATGGTTTTATCATCCCATCTATTCAATCGATTTGGTATGGTAAACAAGAAAAGCTGTTCGGCAATGATATTGAGAGGGAAAAACTGTTTGAGTATTCAATAGAGGCAATGTCGTTTGCAAATTCTATTGGGTGTAATAATTTGGTTTTTGGATGCCCACGCAACCGATACCTTTCAGACGGTGCTGACGAAAATGTTGCTATAAATTTTTTTGAGCAGCTAGGTATAGCTGCACTAAAATATCATACAGTATTTGCTTTGGAAGCAAATCCTACGATCTATAATACTAACTATATCAATGATACAAAATCTGCTATAAAGTTGATAAAAACAATTAATTCGGATGGCTTTAAATTAAATTTAGATGTTGGAACAATGATTCAGAATCAAGAAAATATTTCTGAATTAGTGGGTAATATTCATCTCATTAATCATGTGCATATTAGTGAACCGTACTTAAAACCTATTAAAAATAGAGAGCTGCACATAGAATTGAAGAATCTATTAGAAAAAGAAGGTTATAAAGGATTTATATCCATAGAGATGGGAAAAGTAGATGATTTAGGCGATATAAAAAATGCTATGTCATATGTTTCACGTATATTTCGATAAGCAATCATTTTGACATGTAAGGAGAGATTAAATGATATATGAGAAAAGGCCTGGAGTACCAAAGTATGAATGTTTTGAGTACGCTGAAAAAACAAAAGATTATGTAGTTCTAATTCCAATTATTAATGAAGGAGACCGCATTACAAAGGAACTTACCAGAGCAAAGGAACATCATATTTCTGATTATGCAGATATTGTGATTTGTGATGGTGGTTCTACAGATGGATGTACAGATGAAAAATCATTACGTAGTCTTGATGTAAATACATTATTGATCAAGTGTGACGAAGGGAAACAGGGTGCTCAATTGCGCATGGGAATTTCATGGGCTCTTGAAAGAGGTTATGAAGGTATCATTACTATTGATGGAAATAACAAAGATAGTATTGAAGATGTTCCGAATTTTATCCGAAAATTAAAAGAAGGATATGACTTAGTACAGGGTTCTCGCTTTATTGAAGGTGGTAAAGCAATCAATACACCATTTATCCGTACAGTATCTGTACGCCTCATTCATGCACCGGTTATTTCTTTAACAGCACATCAAAAATTTACAGATACAACGAACGCATATCGCGCATACTCAAGAAAATATTTAACAGATATTCGCGTCCAACCATTGCGTGATATCTTTATGACATATGAATTACTTGCATATCTTTCTGTGCGTGCAACACAGATTGGAATGAAGGCATGTGAGATTCCTGTTACACGTGCATATCCAAAAACAGGAAAGACACCAACAAAGATTAGTTTCTTTAAAGGGAATTCAGAGTTGTTACGTATTTTATTTAAAAATATGCAGGGTGCGTATAATCCACTATAAGGTGATATTATGATCGAATCGATACAAAAGAATAAAAAAACCGGAGCCAAATGTTCATTCGACTCCGGTTTATTATTAGAAAAGATGATTATGCTACGT
>CALISH010000153.1 GCA_938041275.1 uncultured Solobacterium sp. | reverse complement strand
AGCTGTTTGCAGAATTCAGCAGAGCCACTTCTTGCGATTGTACCTAGGTTCTTTTCTAGTTCCTCTGCACTCATACCAACACCAGTATCTTCAATAATGAGTTGGCGTGCGTCCTTCTTGATTTCTAATGTAATCTTTAAATTCTCTTGGTTTGTTGCGTAGCGAGAATCTGTAAGAGAGAGATAATGACGTTTATCTAAAGCGTCAGAAGCGTTGGAGATTAACTCACGTAAGAAGATTTCACGATTGGTATAAATCGAGTGAATCATCATATCTAGCAATCTTTTAGATTCTGCTTTAAATTGTTTCTTTGCCATAGTATTTTACCTCCTTAGCACTCTTATTCTATGACTGCTAATATAGTGTACCACTGAATGAGAATGATTTCAAATCAAAAACAAAGATTCCAGTTTTATTGGAATGCCTTGAGATAGGATGGTGAAAATGATAGGAGATAATACTAGTTATAATGCGATAATCCACAAATGATGGAATAAAAATCTTACACTAGTATTTCTGTAGTTTAGTATTAAAACCAGTATTAATTTTCTATATTTGAGTTATGAAGAAAACAATACAAGATTCTATGCGATTGATGACATACCAGATGAGAAAATTACGCATCAATCATCATATGACCCAAAAACAAATGGCAGATATTTTAAATGTTTCAGCACAATCGATTTCTGCGTATGAAAATGGTGTGATTCGACCAGATATCGAAATCATTATGAAATACGCAGACTATTTTAAAGTGGATATGGATTATCTAACAGGTGTCAATCTATATGGACCGATCAATGATGTATTTCCAACGCAGACGGAAGCACAAATGTTTATGGCATATCGCAGAAGACCTGCTTGGATGAGAAAGGTGATACGTGAGCTTTGTTTTAATGGAACGAAGTATCGTACGCAAGATGAAGAGTCGGAATATACAACTCTCTTAAGTGATCATGAAGGAGAATATCAATAAAGACATCCATGTTTCTTTACATAGATGTCTTTTTATATACACGAATACGGAACTGACAAGTAAGATCTAATGTTAGAATCTTTAATAAACGTTGCTTGTCTTCAATCGATGTTTTATATGCATATGGTGTCATTTGAAATAATTGATATAGTGTTTCTTGATCTAGTGTCGCGGTATTTTCAATGATTTCATCTTGGATCAGTGTTAAGCTCGTATTGATATCCTCCATGATATTTTCATATGGAGTATCATAGAGGACAGTTTTCATTTCGAATAAGTGTTTTGGACCAGGGGTAACGAAGATAAACTTACCACCTGGTTTTAAGATACGCTGTAATTCTTCAGTTGCGGCAGGTGCGAAACAAGTAACTGCTACATCACAGGATTCATCTTCGATTGGAAGATGGAAGATAGAGGATACAACGTACTGTGTCGACTTGTCATTTTTTGAAGCGTGTTTTAGTGCATCTTTCGATAAGTCAAAGCCATATTTTTCTTGTGCGATAAAACCGTCTGTGTAATACCCTTCACCACAGCCAAGGTCAACAAAGACTTCTGGATGAAAGTTTGTATTTAGATTGATGAGATAATCCTTCAAGAAGGCATAAATACCTTTCTCTAGAAAAGCGGTACGTGCTTTTACCATCTTGTTATTATCACCATGGAGTGGTTTATTGGAGCGATATAGGTTGATATACCCCTGCTTTGCGAAATCAAAGTGATGGTTATTTTCGCATACGAGTTCACGCGCAATATGAGTGAATTTTGTTTTACAAATTGGACAAATTAATTTCATAGATAAAGTATAGCATAAAGCACTTGACTGAAAGTCAGTCAGTGATATAGTAGATGTAGGAGGTAATAACAGATGCCTGAGAATAAAGATAACGAAGAACGAAAGAATGAGTTTATAGATGCGGCAGAAAAGCTATTTAAAGAAAATGGCATTGTAGAGACAACAATCAGCTCCATCGTAAAAGAGATGGATGTAGCAAAAGGACTATTCTACTATTACTTCAAGTCAAAAGATGATGTAATTGAAGCAATCAGTAATAAATACAACGAAGCATTTAATGCCATGATGCAGGAAAGCATGAATAAAGAGGATTATACAGAACGTTTAAAACAGTTCGTAAATAATTCTGTGAAATCTTTTCGTGTATTACATGAAAAACTTAATGGCGAAGATGGTGCAGATCTTTCTAACTTAAGTGTTAGATCCACCTTGGAAGCGAAAAATAAAGCCATTACAGATTTAACCAAACTATTTGATGAAGGCGTACGACTTGGTGAGCTAACATTAGATAACACGAAGTATTATGCGAATATCTTGATTAGTGGTATTGTCGAACTAATTGATCAAGGTGAAGCTACTAACGATGAAATTGCATTTATTATTTGGGACCTCATTGAAAGGGCCGGAAAGGACTAAGGATATGTCAGAAAATAACAAGAATGGATTCGATGATTTAGGAAAAACAATTTCCGATTTAGTAACAAATGTTACAAAGGTTGTAACAGAAAGCACAGAAGGTCTTACTTCTAAGCTAAAGGTTGAAAAGCAGAAGGCTGAAATTCGTGCAGAGATTGGACATCACTCACGTGAACTATCAAAGTACTATGAGACATTAGGTCGTAACTATTACAACGATATTGTCATCAATAAGAAGTCTGGTACATATACAGAAGTGATGGACAATATCCGTACAAAAGAAAAGTTAATCGAGCTTCTAAACGAGAAGTTAGACGTATTAGAGAAGTAATGAAAAAGTGCGATTCTTAGGAGTCGCACTTATCTTTTTTACGGGAATCATAGGAATACTTACAACCACAGTAATCTTGTCGATATAGACAATACGCATCAGAGATTTCTGTAGAATGTTGTTGGCCATTTCCTTTTTTGAAATCAGAGTAGAAATATTTTGTATGAGCATATTTCTGTTGTAGAGAGCGACCAATCTCATTGAGTTTCTGAGAATCTTTTTGGCGTGAGAAGGTCATGACAGTTGTAAAGTAGTCATAACCATTTTCATCAGCGTAGGCAAAGGCTGCGTTCATTCTCTCTGTATAACATGAGAAACAACGTAGCCATCCCTCTGGATCATCTTTCCGTTTTGCCAAAAGCTTTTGGTCAAAGGCATCATAGTTATAAGGCTCTATTACCAGTTTGATTTCTCCATGCCATCTTTCGTCCAGATACCGTTTCATATCAGATAAACGCATGTCGTATTCTGAGGCTGGCCAAATGTTGGAGTTATTATACATAATCGTCACATCAAAGACTTCATGAAGAAATTCCAAAGGCCAACATGCGCATACAATACAACATGCATGCAAGAGTAATTTTGGCTTTTTGTTTGTGCTAGCTTTGATGTTTTTCATCTCCTTAAGAGACTCTATATAGTAGTTTGTCTTTGTGGAAGATTTGCGATTCTTTAAATAGGCAATATAGGCTTCTTTTTCTTTCTCATTCATTGGTGATTAACATACAATCGCCGAAGGAGAAGAAACGGTATTTCTCCTGTACTGCATGGCGATAGGCTTCTAGTGTAAATTCATATCCTACAAAGGACGCAATCATCATAATTAGTGTTGATTTTGGTAGGTGGAAGTTTGTTAACATACCATCGATTGTATGCCATTGATATCCTGGGTAGATAAATAGTTTTGTCTCACCAGAACATTCCTCAAACTTACCAAAGCGATTCCATACGGATTCAAGTGTACGTACGGATGTTGTGCCAATCGCAAAGATACGTTGGCCATTTGCCTTGGCTGTGTTTAATATATCTGCAGCTTCCTTGGACATATAGTAAACTTCACTATGCATGTCGTGGTCTTCGATATCTTCTGTATCCATTGGTCTAAACGTACCTAAACCAACGTGTAATGTTACATCAACGACTGTGACACCTTTTTCTTTGAGTTTGTTAAAGATTTCATCTGTAAAGTGCAGTCCAGCAGTAGGAGCTGCGGCAGAACCTCTTACCTTGGCATAAACTGTCTGGTAGCGTTCTGGGTCATTTAGTTTCTCTTTAATATATGGTGGTAGTGGTACATTTCCTAATTCATCTAGAATTTCATTGAAGATACCATCATAAATCATACGCATCTTGCGTAAACCTTTTTCACCGATTTCTATGCATTCTGCACGTAAACGTCCATCGTGGAAGGAAATGATAGCACCAAGCTTAACGACCTTTGCATTACCAACAAGACACTCCCAAACATCATCAGGAAGCTGTCTAAGTAAGAGTAATTCAACGTGTGCGCCTGTTTCTTCCTTTGTGCCAAATAATCTAGCAGGGATAACACGTGTGTTATTGCGTACTAGAACATCACCTGCATGCAGGTAGTCTACTATATCGTAGAAGTGTTTGTCTTCATATTTCTTTTCTGTATTGTGAATGACAAGCATACGAGAAGAGCTGCGATCAAGCAGTGGGGTTTGCGCAATTAGTTCTTCTGGTAAGTTGTAATCAAAATCACTTGTTTTCCATTTCATATTAAAATCCTCTGTGGTCAAATTTCATCTTTGCAAGAGTTTCCTCTTTGAAGTCATGAAAGCGATCTTCATTGATTGCTTTTCTTGCGTCTTCCATGAGTTTCACTAAGAAACGTAAGTTATGGATAGACATGAGGCGAGTACCGAAACCTTCGTTGGTACGTTGAAGGTGATTGAGGTAAGCCTTTGTGTAGTTACGGCATGTATAACAATCACACTCTGGATCAAGTGGTGTAAAGTCATTCTTATAGATGGCCTTACGGATAGAGATTCTTCCTTCACTCGTCATCAGTGTTCCATGTCTTGCGATACGAGTTGGTAGTACGCAATCGCACATATCGACGTTGCGGCTAACTGCCTCTAATAAGTCATTCACTGCACCAACACCCATTAGGTATCTTGGCTTATCAAATGGTAAGGCATCAGAAGCCCACTTCACCATACGATACATTGTTTCTTTATCTTCACCAACCGATGTACCACCAATCGCATATCCAGGGAAGTCCATCTCAATTAACTTTTCAGCACAGTATTTACGAAGGTCTTCATAGTCACCACCTTGTACAATACCAAAGAGTGCCTGCTCTTCTGGACGGCTATGTGCTTGTTTACCACGAAGTGCCCAACGTAATGTTCTCTCTGTACTCTTTTCAACGTATTCACGTGTTGCAGGGTATGGAATACATTCATCAAAGGACATAATGATGTCTGCACCAATCTTATTTTGAATTTGAATTGATTTTTCTGGAGAGAGGAAGAGTGTATCTCCATTGAGAGTGTTCTTGAAGGTAACACCTTCTTCTGTAATCTTACGTTGATCTGCGAGGGAGAATACTTGGAATCCCCCGCTATCTGTTAACATTGGACCTTTGTAGTTCATAAACTTCTGAACTCCACCAGCTTGATCAACGATATCTTCGCCAGGTCTTAGCCATAAATGATAGGTATTGGCAAGTACCACGCCAGAACCTAAGTCTTTTAGTTCTTCTGGGGATACGAATTTAACGGTTGCTTGTGTACCGACAGGCATAAACATTGGTGTTTCAACATCGCCATGTGGTGTGTGTAAAATACCAGTACGGGCACCGGATTGTTTACAGATATGTGTAATTTCAAAAGTGACTGGTTGTTTCATGATTTCCCTCTTTTCCGCTATAAAGTATATCAAATATTACTTTAATTCGCTGAGAAACATCTGCGTGTTATAATGTTTTTATGAAATCGAAAGAAATACGTGTAAGAAATTTACCGAAAGATGACATTCCTTTTTACGTTTCCAATGTAAAACCAACATCATTTTTAATGATTGCGATGGTTGCGGGTATTAGTTTTTTATGGATACGTTCTTATTTACAGGTGATTGGAGTTATGGTCATCATGGTATCGTTATTCTCGCTATTAATGTTGCCGGATTGTAAACTATATGAAATCCACCAGGATTACATTGTGCTTTACAATCGTCATGATAAATCAGAGTGTTTTATCATTTACTATGAAGATATGGTATCTTGGCATTATGAATGGAATCCAAGCATTGATCAGCTGGTTATTTCTTTAGTGGATGGTAGTATTGAAAAACAAGAAGTCTATGCGAAGTATCGCATTGAAAAATGGTTAAATTCTTTAGCACCAGGCAAGCAAGCAAAAAAGAATCATAGAAAGTAGGGAGTATGACAAAATTAGTGAATCCTGAAGCAGTAGAAAAATGTAAAGCAAATATGATTTGCGAAGCAGACGTAGATGATATGAGTTTAATCTTTGATATGTTTAGTGATAGCACGAGACTCAAGATTATGAACGCACTCTTTGTCAGTGAACTATGTGTGGGTGATTTGGCTGCTTTATTACAAATGAGTACAAGTGCCATTAGCCATCAGTTATCTTCTTTGAAGAAAACAAAACTAGTAAAGACAAAGAAGATTGGTAAGAATGTTTATTACTCGATGGCAGATGAACATATCGAAAAAATCTACCAGATGACATACGAGCATATTAAAGAAGATGACTAAAATTGTAGCGATTGACTTTGAGACTGCAAACAATCAAATGTCGAGTGTTTGCTCGGTTGGTATTGCGGTAATGGAGGATGGGGTAGTCATTGATCACTATTACTCTTTGATTAAACCGGAAGAAAACGTTAGTTATTTTTCACCTTACAATATTCGTGTTCATGGTATTACTGCAAAAGATGTAGAATCTGCGCCTACATTTTCGGAAATCTATCGTGAATTAACAGGATATTTTGAGGATGCGGTGATTGTAGCGCATAATGCTCGATTTGATATGAGCTGCTTAAAACAAACCTGTTTAAATACAGGCAAGAAGATACCGGTACTAGAATATTTCGATACTGTGGAATTATGTAAACGCGTATTTTCAAATCTCGAACATCATCGTCTAAATGATGTATGTGAGTATATTGGAATTGAACTAGATCATCATAATGCGTTAAGCGATGCGAATGGATGTTTAGAAATTGTGATGGCTGTTATGAATCTTATTGGAGAGTATGATATTTATCAACTACTAGAAAGTTGTCAAACAAAGCTTTATCAGCTATGAAGAGAACAATGATTTCATTGTTCTTTTTATGGGAATGATGATGTTTTTATAAGTGCTAAACAAAAAAGGAATAATGGACTAATTTCTTTTCTGACAGTAAACAAAAATGTCTAGACAAGAAGAGTGGACTATCTAAGAACCAACTTTGTATCGTTGCGGCAATTGACTGTCATAAAAATACATACGCTGTTATTTGTGGTCACGGAAAACCATCTGCTTCACGTATCTTTGAAGCACTAAAAAATCATATCGTTTCCGGTTCAACACTAGTGCATGATGGAGAAAAAGCACATGACAAGTTAATAAAAGAATTAGACTTGAAAGAAGAGTTCTATAAAGCCAATACACATGACAAAGAATATCTAGAGAACATGGCATTAATAAACAATATGTGCTCGTGGTTAAAAAGGTATATTTATCGTTTCATTGGGATGAGAATGACTAATCTACAATCTTATTTAAATTGGTTTGTATATCTGTTTAGAGTAAAAGGTGCAGAAGAACAATGGATGAAGATGGATAGAATTTTACGACATTTGATATTATTCAACGGAACATATAAGAGAAACACTTAATTTCATCGCATTTCCATAGGCCATTTTTGTTTACTGTTAGAACAGCTTTTAAAATAGATTTAAAAGCTATTGAATTAGACCCCATTATCGGATAATATTTAGATGCGTATAATTAGATTTTTGGCTTAGCGTTTCGTAAGCTTTATGATTAATGGTAGTAAGATTTGTATATTAATTATCAGTTTTACTTGTGTTAGATATTTGTATTCTGCACGTAATGAGTAATCATACGCTTTTTATATTGCATTAGGAGAATTTCAAATGAATTATAATCAGATACAATCTCTAAGAGAATTATCATACGCATTAGATATCCCAATCAAGCAACTTACAGGTATTTTATATGGAAAGAAAATTGAGAATTGTTATACAACTTTTGCTATTGCAAAAAAAAGTGGCGGCTATAGAACAATTAATTGTCCTAATAAAAGTCTGAAATATATTCAACGTAAATTAGCGAGATTATTACTAAAGAGACAAGCTGAAATTCGAGCAGAAAATAGCATTAGTCAGAAAATCGCCCATGCATTTATAAAAGGAAAGGGAATAAAGACCAATGCTAGTCAACATAGGAATAAGAGATATGTACTTAATATAGATTTGAAGGATTTTTTTGGGACATTTCATTTTGGTAGAGTTCTAGGTTATTTTAAGAAGAATAAATTTTTTAAATTACCAGATAATATAGCTACAATAATTGCACAATTGACGTGTTACGAAGGGAAATTGCCTCAAGGAGCACCGACGTCTCCTATAATTTCAAATATGATTTTTGAAATTTTAGATAATAAGATTATCTATTTATGTAAGAAATACAAACTTACATATACAAGATATGCGGATGATATGACATTCTCAACAAATGACAAATTTTTTTTGAATACTTATCCAAATTTTATTGTTGATTTAAATGATTTTATTACAAAGTATGGATTTACTATTAATGAAAAGAAAGTATACTTTCAAGAATGGAATCATAGGCAAGTTGTGACAGGGTTATCTGTTAACAAAAAGGTAAATGTGAAAAGGGAATTTTATAAAAATACTCGAAGTATGGCATATAAACTATATACTACAGGTTCGTTCACAATTAATGGAAATCCAGGAACCATGAATATGCTTGAAGGTAGGTTTTCTTTTATCAATGATTTAGTTAAATATAACACTCTTCATAATAATACTGTAGTGAATACACATAATTCTTTTGAAAGTCAAAAAAATATATTGTCATCAAGCCAAAAAAAATTCGTATTCTCAGAGAACCAAAGTAGAAAGCGTATAGATTGGCATGAATGGTTGAAAGATTTAACAATTCGAGAAAAAGATTTTCAAAAATTTTTGTTCTATAAATACTTTATGGCAAATCCAAAAATTCTAATTATTACTGAAGGGAAAACAGATAGTAGATATATTAAGGCTGCTCTAAAACACTATTATTTAAAATATCCAACTCTAATTACAAAAAATGGAGAAACTTTTAAGTATAATATCAGTTTCTTTGAATGTTCAGATCGAATTCAATATTTTTTTCAATATGAAAATAATGGTGGTCCTAACTCACTTAATTTATTTAGGTTTTTTACAGATGACGAATGCAATCAGAAACCTAATTATCTAAAATATTTCAGATACATATTACATTCAGAACCTTTAAAACCAGTTATTTTTCTTTTTGATAATGAAGATAGCAATTCTAAGCCACTCAAGCAATTTTTGAATTATGTTAAAAGGAATATTTCAAATTACGAGATAGAGGACAGAATACGGAATCAGTTTTATACTCACTTAGATTATAATATCTTTATGGCTACACTCCCTAAAGATAGTTCAAAACAAAAAGATATTGAAATAGAAGATTTGCTAAATATCGATGTTATTAACAATGAGTTAATTGCTCCGAAGTATCACGGGAAGATATTTTCTTCAAGTAAAAATCATAATGATGATAGATTTATAGGCAAAGAAATTTTTTCAAAAGAGGTATTAGCAAATTATAATTCAGAGATTATTGATTTTTCTAAATTCATACCCCTTCTAGACTTAATAAATAAGTTGGAGAGTAATTATCAAATGTATAAGTAAAATTACTGTTTTATAAACTATTTTTGATAAACATTATTTTAATAATGTTTAATAAACCCATTGATAATGACACAATCTGAGAAGCTTGTGCCATTTCTTTTTAAAGGAGAAATGAAGATGGAATTATTAGATGCTATTAAGCAAAGACATTCCGTGCGTTCGTACTTAGATAAGTCAATTGATACAGATGTACGAAATGAACTATGTAAGTATATTGAAGAATGTAACCAAGAAGGAAACCTGCATATTCAACTGATTGAAAATGAACCACAGGCATTTGCGAAACGCTTATATCACTATGGTTTATTCTCTAATGTAAAAAACTATATTGCTTTAGTTGGTAAGGAAGATTCAACCTTCAATGAACGTTGTGGCTACTATGGAGAGAAGATTGTTCTTAAGGCACAAATGTTAGGACTTAATACCTGCTGGGTAGGTGGTACCTATAAAAAGATTGAAAGTGTCGTAGATATCAAACCTGGTGAAAAGTTCTTAATGATTATCGCAATTGGATATGGTGAAAACCAAGGAAGAGAGCATAAATATAAGAAAGTAAAAGACTTATCCATTGGCTATGCTGAACTACCGGATTGGTTTATTAAAGGGGTAGAGGCTGTAGCTATGGCGCCATCTGCTTTAAACCAGCATAGTTATCGCTTTGGTTATAGAGATGGCAAAGTCTATATTAAAAAGGGCCTTGGCTTTGCATTGGATACCGATATTGGTATTGCAAAGTATCACTTTGAAGTTGCATCAGGAAAAGATTCCAGTATTTGGGAATGATAGTAATTGAAATAAATATTTCAAATTTCTAATTATAGTGAAATTTTTTTCAGAGAAAATGGGATATGTTTACAGAAATATTCTGTAATAGTATAATGAAAACATCAAAGGGGTATACAATGATTGAATTTGAAAATAATGCCTATTTCTGGCAGAAGTTAGATACGCTGTACTTATCCAGTGGATACCAAATTACAAGAAAAAAAGGTGAAGTTCATCCACGTTTTCAGAACTTAATCTATCCAGTTGATTATGGATATATCAACGATACAAAGAGTTTTGGAAAAGATGGTGTATCAGTTTATGCTGGTAGTGGCAATCGATATGAGATTAGTGCATTGGTTGTTGCGGCAGATATTCTAATCAAGGAATTAGATGTAAAGGTTCTTGTGGGTTGTACAGAGGAAGAAGTAGACCAGGTATTGCGTTTCCTCAACCAAACAAATTATCAAAAGACGGTATTAATCCGTAAGGGTAATGAATTACCATCTTGGGCAGAAACAGATATTTAAAAAACCGATTCCAGTGAATCGGTTTTATTCTGTGTGTCGGGCATGATGCACATCCAATTCATGAAAGTTATGAATCACAGGT
>CALISH010000152.1 GCA_938041275.1 uncultured Solobacterium sp. | reverse complement strand
GATAACTTTACTGTATCTCCCACTTCAAAGCCTGACTTTATGTTCCCATTTCGCTCTGCAACAACTTCATGGTCATTTTCAGGCATACGTCCTTCTACAAGTTTAAAGCGATTGATTGTATGTGATGAATCATAAGAATGAATTCTCACAAGTTGTGTCCCTTTACTATCTGTCGCAATCTCATCCACAAAATAGCCCGGCTCAACTGTACGTATCGAATCTACCTTTTTTAAAGCTTCTATGTCATCCTCTTTGAAACCATAATTTGAATAGATTGTAAAGTCCTTTAAATCGTAACTATCATCATAGGAATCAACACTAGCAGCCATCATCGGTGCGCTAGCACTAACACCAATAAAGAACGCAACACCAATCGATACAATCGCAGATAGCGAAAAGAATCGACCTTTCGTCGACTTGATTAAGCGAAATACATTTTTATGAAATACTTTTTTCGCCATTACCACTCTATCTCCGTTATATCCTTTGGATGATCATTTTTTTCCATAGAGATGACTTTTCCATTTTTAACATGGCAGACTAAATCTCCCATCGGACAGATGGCTAGATTATGTGTAATGATAATAACCGTCATGCCATGCAAGCGTGCTGTATCCTGCAGTAATTGTAATATCTGTTTCCCTGTGACATAGTCTAGTGCACCAGTCGGCTCATCACACAGAAGTAACTTAGGATTCTTAGCAATCGCTCTAGCAATCGCTACACGCTGTTGTTCTCCACCAGATAATTGTGCAGGGAAATTATTCATACGATCTTGCAAGCCTACCTGTGCTAAAACCTTCACTGGATCAAGCGGATCTTTACAAATTTCAGAAGCTAATTCTACATTTTCTAAAGCAGTAAGATTCTGTACTAAGTTATAAAACTGGAAGACAAAACCAATATCAAAGCGACGATAGTCCGTTAACTCTTTTTCATTCATCGCATCAACATGTTTTCCATCCACAATAACAGATCCACTTGTGACAGTATCCATTCCACCAAGGATGTTTAAAATTGTACTCTTACCAGCACCACTAGCACCAGCCACAATAACAACTTGTCCCTTTTCTACTTCAAAGTTGACACCATCCAATGCATGAATATCAATTTCACCAACATGATATGTTTTTCTAACTTCTTGAAATGTAATATAGCTCATGTCTTATGTCTCTTTTCCTATCTAATTGTACACCTGAAGTACAAAAAAAGCAGTTCAATGACTGCTTTCACAATTACTTTCTTAAACCTAACTTTTGAACTAATTCACGGTAACGGTTAACATCATGCTTCTTGAGGTAATCGAGCATCTTTCTTCTACGACCAACCATCTTTAATAGACCACGGTTAGAAGAATAGTCCTTCTTATTAGCCTGCATGTGTACTGTTAATGAGTTGATCTGATGTGTTAATAGAGCAACCTGTACTTCAACAGAACCTGTGTCGCCTTCCTTACGTCCAAAATCTTTAGCAATCTGTGCTACTGTTTCCTTTGTTAACATTTTATTTTCCTCTTTCTTTCTATAGAACTTCCAAACCGAGCATAACTTTTGAGGATATGTCATCCCCAGCAAGAAAGCCTTTAGATAATAGCATACAATCGCTCTGTATGCAATATTTAATACCGATTGGTACTACATAAACTCTACTAAGATACTATTTAGGATTTCAAATCCTTTTTCACTACAACGAAGACGGTTTCCCTCAAGGATGAGTTTTCCTTCGTTACATAACTTATTAATCTGAGTACGATAGACTTCTACTACAGATGTATGGAATCTTTCTTCAAACAGTTGGATATTCATTCCTTCTTTCAAACGTAATCCCATCATGACTGCCTCAAACATTTGATCTTGAGGAGCCAATTCGATTGTGTCTTTTATAGATGAATCTTCGATGTATCTTCTTACGTTCTTTGGAATATCATAACGAGTGCTTCCTTCTAAACCACTGGCACCACAACCAATCCCATAGAAATCTTGATAATTCCAATATGCACAGTTATGCATTGAAATCATATCCCCTTTTGCAAAGTTACTAATTTCATACTGCACAAAACCATACTTCGGAAGCATCTTATAAATCCATTCATACATATCTGCTTCCATATCATCTTCAAGATGTTCATATCCCTTTTTCGCAAAAACTGTATTTGGCTCTATCGTTAAAGAATATAGCGATAGATGTGTAGGTTCTAATGCAATCGCATCCTGTACAGACTTCTCTAATGATTCCATTGTCTGTGTAGGCAAAGAATACATTAAATCTAGTGAGATGTTATTGATACCATATTTACGTAATAGTTTCATCGTTTCTGCGACATCTTCTAATCGATGATGTCGGTTCATCATCTGCAGTAGCTTTTCATCTGATGTTTGAAAGCCTATGCTTGCACGGTTTACACCGTGTTTTTGTAATATCTTTGCTTTGTCTTCATCAAACGTTTCTGGATTAATTTCAATGGTATACTCCTGCGCCATGCGTGCATAAGGATCTAATAAACTGAGCAATTGATCTAGTTGTGATGAAGAGAGTGCAGTTGGTGTACCACCACCGATATAAATCGTTAGTAGATTCTCATTGATATGGCGATTTTGAATATCAGCTTTGATTGCTTCTAACCATTGATTTGCGACTGTTTCTTGATAGCCTACATGGCAGAAATCACAATATGAACAAATTGTTCGACAGAATGGTACATGCAAGTAGAGATGCTTTGGTTTAGTTATCATCATCCATTGATAGAACAGACATAAACGCTTCCTGTGGAATCTCTACAGATCCTACCGCCTTCATTCTCTTCTTTCCTTCTTTTTGTTTCTCTAGAAGTTTCTTCTTACGGGAAATATCACCACCATAACACTTGGCAAGTACGTTTTTACGCAAGGATTTGATATTTGTTCTAGCGATGATCTTACCACCGATGGCAGCCTGTACAGGAATCTCGAATTGTTGCTTAGGTATGAGTTCCTTTAGCTTCACTGTAATTGCAGAACCACGTGCATACGCTTCAGAGCGGTGAATAATCACGGATAATGCATCGACATTTTCACCGTTCAATAGAATATCCATGCGTACAAGATCTTGTGCACGATAGCCAATGAGTTCATAGTCTAATGAAGCATATCCCTTTGAACATGACTTTAACTTATCAAAGAAGTCAAAGATAATTTCTGAAAGTGGTAATTCATAGATAATCATATTTCTACCAGTATCGATGATTTCCATTGTCTGATAGATACCGCGCTTATTCTGGCATAAGTCCATGATGGCACCGATATAGGTATCTGGAACCATAATACTTGCCTTTACATACGGCTCTTCAACACGGTCAATTCTTGCCGCATCTGGCATTCTAGCTGGGTTATCAATTTCAATCATTGAGCCATCTGTTAGATAGACATGATAAATAACGGATGGTGCAGTTGCGATAAGGTCAAGGTTATATTCTCTTTCCAAACGTTCCTGAATAACATCCATATGTAGAAGTCCTAAGAAACCACAACGATAACCAAAGCCTAAGGCTTGGGATGTCTCTGGTTCATACTGTAAGGATGCGTCATTTAACTGTAGTTTATCTAATGCTTCACGTAAATCACCATACTTTGCGGCATCAGTTGGATATAGACCGCAATATACCATTGGGTTTAACTTACGATATCCAGATAAAGGTTTCTCTGCTGGATTATCTACTTTTGTCACAGTATCACCGACACGTACATCTTGGATGGACTTAATAGAAGCCGCAAACCAACCTACGTCGCCACACACTAATGTATTCATCTTTACTTCACGTGGATTACGAATACCAACCTCTAGTACTTCATATTCTGCGCCTGTTGCCATAAAGCGAATCTTATCACCAACAGAAAGACTACCCTCACGGATACGGATTAATGCGATGATTCCACGATATGGGTCATAGAAGGAGTCGAATACTAACGCTTGTAATGGGGCATTTTCATCTCCACTTGGTGCTGGAATATGAGATACAATCTGTTCTAATACTTTATCAACGTTTAATCCGCTACGTGCAGAAATGAGTGGTGCATTACTGCAATCCAAACCGATGATATCTTCAATCTCGCGGATTGTGACATCAGGTTGAGCATTCATCATGTCTACTTTATTAATAACAGGTAGGATTTCTAGATTATTATCTAATGCTAGATAGGTATTTGCGAGTGTTTGTGCTTGAACACCTTGGGTAGAGTCAACGACTAAAATCGCACCCTCACAAGCTGCTAGTGAGCGTGAAACTTCATATGTAAAATCGACGTGACCTGGTGTATCAATCAAGTTAAAAAGATACTCTTGTCCATCTTTAGCGGTATAGCTTAGCTGTACCGCATTCAGCTTAATTGTGATACCACGTTCTCTTTCTAGGTCCATTTCATCCAGAAGTTGTGCTTTCATATCACGTTCTTTTACCGTTTCTGTCATTTCAAGAATACGGTCTGCCAATGTCGATTTACCATGGTCGATATGGGCAATAATACAGAAATTTCGTATATGCTTTTGGTCCATTTACTCAAATACCTTCCCTATCATATTTCTACCTGCACCATTGGCATAAGCATCTGCTGTCATTCTGCTCTTGCCTTCTGGCTGTAGTTCATAAACTTCGATAATACCACCAATGCTTGCGACCTCCATCGCATGATTCTTAAAACCTAAGATTTCTCCAGGTTTTGATTGATGGTCTTCTTTTCTCATTCTAACTTTGCAGAACTTGATGCGCTTTCCATCAACCAGACCATATGGCATTGGCCAATCAATCAAACCACGAATGTGGTTATAAAGAGTCTGTACATCTTCAACTGCAAAATGTACCTTCTCTTCTTCCTTTGTAATATTTAATCCTAGGACTACTTTACTATCATCCTGTGGTTCTCCCACTAGCTTACCTGCAATGTAATCTTCTAAATTATCCTTTACTAATTGCTTGCTTAATACTAGTAAACGCTGATTTAATTCTGCCATCGTTTCATCTTTACCAAGTGGTGTTATAACTCTAGCATAGATATCTCCAGCATCCATAGCTTTTGTCATTTGGATAAGACTTACACCAGTTTCTGTTTCACCACCCATGACTGCGTGATGGATTGGTGCACCTCCACGATACTTTGGTAATAGTGATGGATGTACATTAATACAACCAAGACGTGGATATTCTAGTATACGTACTGGTACGAATTGTCCATATGCACAAGTTAAGATTAACTCTGGGTCATATCGTAACACATCGTCCACATGTTCCTTCAAGATATCAGGTTGGATTACTGGAATCTGATATTGATCAGCTAAAGCATGTGTTGGTGTTATTTGGATGGTATGCTTTCTTCCAACCGGTTTATCTGGTTGGGAAACAACGGCTACGACGTTATATCCTTCATCGATTAAGGTCTGTAATATACCGCTTGCAAATTCTGTTGTACCAAAAAATATAATTCGTGTCTGCTTCATCTCTCATACCTCCACCGTGATATTATACCCTACTTTTTTGGGGTTTTCATTGCATTTTACACTTCACTTTGATATAATCCTAATGCTAATAAGTGGACAGGAGGTGTACTCATGGCAAATATCAAGTCACAGAAGAAGCGCGCACTAACTAATCTGAAAAGACAGAATGCGAAGGCTGGACAGAAGAGCGAACTAAAGACAGCAATCAAGAAGGTTCTTTTAGCTGTAGAAGCTAAGGACGTTGAAGCTGCTACTGCTGCTTACAACACAGCAAATAAGTGCTTAGACAAGGCAGTTGTATCTCATATCAAGAATAACAACTATGCTGCTCGTCAGAAGTCAAGACTCGCTAAGGCTGTCAATTCCATTCAGAAATAAAAAACGTGGCTCTAGGAACCGCGTTTTTATTTTGCCTCTAACCAATATTTCTTTTGTTGTGATAATTCTTTACGATAGTCATCATCATGTGGATATTTTGCTAAAACCCCATCAATAAAGGCTATCTGTCGATCACAATAGGAAAGATATTCTTTCCCCTTTTTTTGTTGGAGATAAACTCCACAGAGAATCTCATCATCACGATATGATTCATGATAATCTGTGGTAAAACTAATTGCAATATAATCAAAATCACGCTCTGTAATTAACTCTTCTTGATCAATCGTATAGTGATGATCACTAATCCATTTACGTAATAGCTCTGGTTTACGATTGACTTCTACAATCAGTTGTTTACATGTACGTAAACGTTTTTCCCCTGCAGCTTCTAGGATATCTTTTGCAGTATAGTAGCCCATACCTGCAATCACCACAACATCAACGTCTTGCGGTACATGGTCAAATCCATTGGACAAGATTGTTTCAATTTGGCCATCAAGGTTCTCCGCTTGGATATTGCGTTTAGCAATCTCTAATGGTCCCTTTGCAATATCACAAGCGTAGGCTTTTTGTACCTTTTTATGTTTGATTGCTAGGATAGGAAGAAAGGCATGGTCTGTACCAATATCTGCCAAGACCACGCCTTTGTTTATCATATCCGCAATTTTCTGGATACGTAAATTCATCTTATTTGTCAAAGAAATCCTTTAATCTCTTTGAGCGTGATGGATGTTTCAATTTACGTAGTGCTTTTGCTTCAATCTGACGAATACGTTCACGTGTAACGTTGAATTCACGTCCTACCTCTTCCAGTGTACGTGTACGTCCATCATATAACCCAAAACGTAAGCGTAATACCTTTTCTTCACGTTCTGTTAGACCACTGAGAACGCTATTGATTTCATCCTTCAATAACTGATTACTTGCGTATTGATCAGGACTGAGTGCTTCCTTATCTTCAATAAAGTCACCTAAGTGAGAATCATCCTCTTCACCAATTGGTGTTTCAAGTGATACAGGTTCTAAGGCAATCTTTTGGATTTCTCTTACCTTTTCAGGAGAGATACCTTCCATACGTTGGCTGATTTCTTCTGCTGAAGGATCACGTCCTAATTCCTGCACCAATTGACGCTGTACACGTGTTAACTTATTGATTGTTTCTACCATGTGTACTGGAATACGAATTGTTCTAGCTTGGTCTGCAATCGCACGTGTAATGGCCTGACGAATCCACCATGTAGCGTATGTAGAGAACTTGAACCCCTTAGTATAGTCGAACTTTTCAACTGCCTTTACAAGACCCATGTTACCTTCCTGGATTAGATCTAGGAATAACATGCCTCTACCAACATATTTCTTAGCGATAGATACAACTAAACGTAAGTTACTGGAGATTAAGATATTTCTGGCTTCTTCATCGCCCTCTTCAATACGTTTTGCAATCTCAGGTTCATCTTCTGGCTTTAAGAGTGGTACACGTCCAATTTCCTTTAAGTACATCTTAACAGGGTCATTTAACTGTACATTACCACCTGTAGAGAATGATGATAAGTCAAGTAGACTAGATAAAGGTTTTTCTTCATCATCGTCATCAAGATCAGGATCTTTATTGTCATCATCTTCATCTTCTACATCATCAACGTCATCGTCTAGTAAGTCTAGATCATCGTCATCTGTAGCGGTGAGTTCTTCAATATCATCGTCTTCAACAATTTGAATATTCTCTGTATTGAACCAATCCCAAAGTTCATCCATATCATCATCAGACATATCTAAATGCTCTAAGGATGACATGACATCCTTCTGTGCAATAGAACCGTTCTTCTTCGCAATTTCCTTATAATCTTCTTTGAGTTCATCAAGGTTCTTTAATTCTTTTACCTTGCCTGAACGCTTGTATGTTTCAATTTCTTTTGTGTCTTTCTTGTCGTCTTTCACTTTTGTTTTTTTCTCTTTCACTTCTTTTGTCTTCTTAGGAGTTTTTTCTTCAGTTTCAACTCCCTTTGTCTTTTTGGAAGTTGCTTTTTCTACTACAACTTCCTCTTTTTCTTTCTTTGAAGCTTTCGTAGTTTTACTTGTTTCCTTCTTCATCGAGATACCTCCTCAGTTCTTGAATGCACTTTTGGTATTTTTCCATAAGTACCTTTTGACTCATATCGTTAAGACCAGCTTGTGAGAGTTGTTCGTAATACGCATCTCTCTCCTTCTGCAATGTTGTAATTTTTACCTTGCGAATGGCCCCTTTTAGGACTGCTTCGTCATAGTCGATATCATATGCAGGCATGGATACCAGTCTTGTTAGTAAATCCTTTACTTCTTGCTTATCCGTACGGTCAATTAAATGGCTTGGATCAGCATCTTGCAATGTATGTAAACCATCAATAATTAACATTGCTAGTAACTTATGTGTCTTGTCATTGAGATACCCTAACTCCACTTCGAATGTATGGGCATGGGTAGCTGACTTCAACATCATCATCAATATTAAATCTTCCGCATCGAGTGAACCATCTGGAATTGTTAGTTTCTTCTGTACGGTTTGATTGATTGGTTGATTTACTGTTTGTGGCACATAGTCAACTGGCATATGTGTCATTTCCGCCAATTGCTGTGTAAAGTAGCGGCGGTCTACTTCATCAGGTAATGTCGCAATATCTGCTTGTACCTTGCGAACCAATTCTTTTTTATCTGAGTAGTTATTTAGATTTGTCTGTGAAACTTGATACTCAATCACAAACTCCATCCAAGTAACTTCATCTTTGAGGACACTCTTTAAACCTTCTGCTCCCTGTTCACGTACAAGTTCATCTGGATCTTTTCCTGTCAGATTGCGAATGACCGATACATCGCAACCTGCATTTCTTGCCATATGTACTGCACGTAAAGTCGCAGCTTGTCCAGCGCGGTCACCATCATAACAAAACACAATCTTCGCAGCGATATTCTTTAACAGATGAATCTGTCTTTCTGTACAGGATGTACCAAGTGTACATACTGCATTGAAGATGCCAGCTTTAGCAAAAGCAATCACATCTGTTACACCTTCACATACGTAAATCTTTCCTTCCTTACGAGCAACACCCTTTGCACGATGATAGTTATATACAATATCACCTTTGGTAAAGATATCTGTTTCGTTTGTATTGATATATTTGGAAGGATTATTTGGATCTAAAATACGTGCGCTAAATCCAATCGGATTACCATATTGATCATGAATTGGGAAGGTAATACGACCAGCAAAGGTATCATGGATACCAGACTCATTGATACGTATTAAATTCGCACGATTCATATCCGCATCACTAAAGCCCTTAGCATGTAAAAAGTGATATAGCGCTGTCTGATTTGGGTTATAGCCAATCTGAAACTCACGAATTAAATCAGTAGTCATCCCACGCTTTTCAAGATACTTCTTTTCATTTGCGGCTTCTGGTGTATCGAGTTGATACATCATATACTGAATCGCCGCATTCATAACATTGTACAGTGCTTCTTTATGAGGATCCTTACTAGTTCTCTGCTCAATATCAACATCAACCTGTAAAGGATAGTTAATCAAAGAGGCAACTCTACCAACGGCTTCAGGGAATGTGATATTTTCGTAGTTTTGTACGAATGTATACACATTACCACCACTACCACATACAAAACATTTATAGATTTTCTTTTCTGGAGAAATAGACATCGATGGATCATGATCATCATGGAAAGGACAAATCGCTACATACGAATTTCCTTTGCGATGAACCTGAATATAGTGACCGATGACATCGACAATATCCGCTTTTTCACGAATGGCATTTATATCATGATCACTAATCTTTGCCATATTCCCTCCTTCTTAGAAACGAATTTCCTTACAAATCTTGTTACGTACTTCTTCGACTGTCATACGTTCCTGTTCCATGGAATCACGGTAACGAATTGTTACTGTACCATCTTCCATTGTCTGTTCATCAATTGTGATACAGAATGGTGTGCCAACTTCGTCTTGACGACGGTAACGCTTACCAATAGAACCTGCTTCATCATATGTCACTGCAAAGTCATAAGATAATTCATGACGAATCTCCTCTGCCTTTTCAGCGTACTTCTTACGGAGCGGTAAGATTGCGGCCTTTACAGGTGCTAATACTGGGTTAAAGCGCATTACTACACGTGTTTCACCATTCTCAAGTGTTTCTTCATCATATGCGTCTGTAAAGAACATGAAGAATAAACGTTCAACACCTACAGCTGGTTCCACTACATATGGAAGATACTTCTCATTTGTAATTGGATCTAAGTAAGTTAAATCCTTACCAGATGTATTCTGGTGTTGTGTTAGGTCGTAGTCTGTACGGTCTGCGATACCCCAAACTTCACCCCAACCCCATGGGAACTTATATTCAATATCTGTTGTGCCCTTTGAGTAGAATGATAATTCTTCCTTCTCGTGGTCTCTGAAACGTAAGTTTTCTGGATTTCCACCTAGTTTCACAATCCAATCCATGCAGAAGTTACGCCAATATGGGAACCACTCATCATCTGTACCTGGCTTACAGAAGAATTCCATTTCCATCTGTTCAAATTCACGTGTACGGAAGATAAAGTTACCTGGAGTAATTTCATTACGGAAGGACTTACCAATTTGGCAGATACCAAATGGTAACTTCTTACGATATGCACGAGCCACTTGTTTGAAATCCACAAACATACCCTGTGCTGTTTCAGGTCTTAGATAAATTGTATTCTTAGAATCTTCTAATGTTCCTTGGAATGTCTTAAACATCAAGTTAAACTGACGAATAGATGTAAAGTTATGTCCACCACAATCAGGACATGGAACGTTATTATCCTTGATGTACTGTTCCATCTGTTCATTGCTCCAACCTTCTGGATTAACTGTTCCATTGGAGAAGGATTCAATTAACTGGTCAGCACGGTGTCTTGTATGACACTGCTTGCAGTCCATTAAAGGATCAGAGAAACCCTTTAAGTGTCCTGATGCTTCCCAAACCTTAGGATTCATTAAGATTGCTGCTTGAATCTCTTCATTGTTTGGGTCTTCTTGTATAAACTTCTTTTGCCACGCACGCTTGATGTTATCTTTCAAGTTAACGCCTAAAGGACCAAAGTCCCAAGTATTACTTAAACCACCATAAATTTCTGAGCCTTGAAATACAAATCCTGTATTCTTTGCATGCGAAACAATTAAGTC